>CACXGJ010000266.1 GCA_902767125.1 uncultured Ruminococcus sp.
ATACATAAGAAAAAAATGATTTATTTTGCGGAGGATTTTTATGTCTAAACTTGTAATAGTGGAGTCGCCTGCAAAGGCTAAAACGATCAAAAAATATCTCGGTCAGGGGTATGAGGTTGTAGCATCAATGGGACATATCAGAGACCTGAACCCGAACAGATTGAGCGTTGATATAAAAAAGAAATTTACCCCTAAATATGAGATCATAAAGGGAAAAGAAAAGCTTGCAGATGATCTTGTCAGGCTTGCAAAAAAGAGTGATTATGTTTACCTTGCTACCGACCCCGATCGTGAGGGAGAGGCTATATCATGGCACTTGGCATATCTTTTGGGGCTTGACCTGAATGATACCAACAGGGTGACTTTCAATGAAATTACAAAAACCGGTGTAAGTACCGGAATGAGCAGTCCGAGAAAAATTGATATTGACCTTGTAAATGCACAGCAGGCAAGAAGAATCCTTGACAGACTTGTAGGCTATAAATTAAGTCCGTTTCTTTCCAAGAAGATAAGAAAGGGACTTTCAGCCGGCAGAGTGCAGTCCGTTGCAGTCAGAATAGTAGTTGACCGTGAGGAAAAAATAAGAGCTTTCAAGCCCGAAGAATATTGGAGTATTGATGCAAAGTTTATACCAAAGGGTGAAAGAAAGGCATTTGCGGCAAGCTTTTATGGTGACCTGAAGGAAAAGATAAAGATATCAAACAAGGAACAGGCTGATAAGATACTCGATGAAATGAAGGATGCACAGCCGTTTGTATCAAAGGTGAGACATGGCACAAGAAAACGTCAGCCTGCACCGCCTTTCATCACATCAACGCTTCAACAGGAGGCATCAAGAAAACTCGGCTTCCAGTCAAAGCGTACAATGAAAGTGGCACAGGAATTGTATGAAGGTATAGATATTCAGGGAATGGGTGCAGTAGGTCTTATAACATATATGAGAACCGATTCCTTAAGACTTTCGGAGGACGCTCTCCGGGCGGCAGAGGATTATATCAAAAACAAGTGGGGAGACAAATATCTTCCGTCAGATGGTCCGAGACGTTTCAAGACACGCTCAAATGCACAGGATGGTCATGAAGCTATCCGTCCGACAACCGTAACGCTTGAACCTGAAAGCATCAAGGCAAGCCTGTCAAGTGATCAGTATAAATTGTATAAACTGATATGGGAAAGATTTATAGCCTGTCAGATGGCAGAGTGCATACAAAAGACCACTCAAGCAGATATAAATGTAAACGACTATATATTCAAGGCATCAGGCTATGTAGTGGATTTTGACGGCTATACTGTCCTGTATGTTGAAAGTACGGATAATAATGATGAGGAAAAGGAGTCGGAATTGCCCGAACTCAAAAAGGATATGCAGGTCAAGGTAAAAGAAATGAATCCGAATCAGCATTTCACACAGCCCCCTGCAAGATATACAGAAGCGTCTCTTATAAAAGCTATGGAAGAATACGGCATCGGCAGACCATCAACCTATGCGGCAACTATTTCCACGATAACCTCAAGGGAATATGTGAGAAGACAGAATAAGACTCTCTATCCGACAGAGTTGGGGGAGGTCATGACAAAGTTGATGGAGGAACGCTTCCCGAAAATAGTGAATGTAAAATTCACGGCACAGATGGAACAGGATCTTGATACGGTCGAAGACGGTGAATGTGGTTGGGTAGACTTGCTTACAAACTTCTATGATGATTTCGATAAAACTCTCAAACAGGCAAAAGAAGATATGAAAGATGTCAAAATCGAGCTTGAAGAAGATAAAACAGACCTGGTATGCGATAAATGCGGCAAGCCTATGGTGGTCAAGTTCGGAAAGTACGGAAAATTTATAGCCTGTTCGGGATTCCCCGATTGTAAGAATATAGTCAAGCTGATAAATACACTGAAGGATGTGGACTGTCCGAAATGCGGCGGTTCTGTTGTAGTGAGAAAGACCAAAAAAGGAAGATTGTTCTACGGCTGTTCAAATTATCCGAACTGTAATTTTGTGTCATGGTATGAGCCGACTAATGAAAAGTGTCCGCAGTGCGGAGAGATACTTTTCAGGAAAAAGGGTAAAAAGCCTGTACTTTTCTGTAATGCAGAGGGTTGCGGCTATGCAGCGGAGGATACACTCGAGGAAACAGAGATAATACAGACAATAGTTTCACAGACCGCTGATACAGAAGAAAATGAATAAAAAATTTGCCGATTATCCTTGAAGATAGTCGGCAAAATTTTTTTATAATTCATTTGATGGAGGTGTCACACCATCGGGACGTTTTATTTTTTCATCATTTCCGAAATAGATGTTATACCATACGAGAAATACATATATAGTCCAGACCTTGCGGCTGTTGTCCTCTTTTCCGTTGAAGTGGTCATCAAGGTATGAAACTATCAGGTCGGTGTTGAAGAATTTTTCTGCTGTTTCGGACTTAAACATCTCTTTGACTGTATTGTAATATTTTTCATCCTTGAGCCATACCCTTGTCGGAACAGGAAAACCGAGCTTTTCCTTTTGAGCGGTAGCCTTCGGGAGATGACGGAGAGCCGCCTGACGCATAGCATATTTTGTAGTACCCTTTGCGATACGGTATTTTGTCGGGATAGTGCGGGCAACTTTCCAAACCTCTTTGTCGAGGAATGGCACACGAAGCTCAAGTGAATTAGCCATGCTCATTCTGTCGGCTTTGAGAAGGATATCTCCGACCATCCACAGATTTATATCAAGATACTGCATTTTCGTTACTTCATCATAATCTTTCACACGGTCATAGAAATTTTTGCATAAGTCCTGTGGTCTTGTAACGATAGAGTCATCCTTGAGAATTTGTCTTTTTTCGGTGTCATCATACATGAAAGCATTTCCGATAAATTTATCCTCTGTTTTCCTTGCACCACGAAGAATATATCCACGACCTTTGATATGAGGCATTTTCTTTGCGAATCTTGCAAGGGCATAACGCAGTTTTTGTGGTATTATCGCCTGATAGAGCCTGAATACATGAGGCTCATTGTAAACGGTGTATCCTCCGAATAATTCATCTGCTCCCTCACCCGATAATACGACCTTGACAAATTGACTTGCAAGATTGCATACAAAGTAAAGAGCAATACATGACGGATCGGCTAACGGCTGATCCATGTGATACTGAACCTTTGGAACGGCAGACCAAAATTCCTCCGAGCCTATGAGATGAGTATGATGTTCAACGCCTATTTCCTTTGAGAGATTTTCAGCCCAGCTTATTTCATTGTATTTTTTGCCGAAATCGAAACCGACTGTAAATGTTTTTTGGTCAGCAAAGTACGTTGATACATAGCTTGAATCAACACCGCTCGAAAGAAAACATCCCACTTCAACATCACTTATTTTATGTGCATTGACGGAATTTTCAAAAGCCTTTTCGATATTGTCGATGGCATCATCTATTTTAAGGTTTCTGTCAGGCTTGAAGGTCGCTTCAAAATAGCGTTCGGTTGTGACCTTGCCGTCACGATACCACATATAGTGTCCGGGCAAAAGACAATATATACCTTCAAAGAAGGTTTCGGGAGGTACAACATACTGGAATGACAAGTAATTATCGAGTGCTTTATGATTGAATTTCTTTTTGTATTTTGGAAATTCGAGGATACTTTTTATTTCCGAGGCATAGACAAGTTCATTGTCAACTATTGCATAGTGCATCGGCTTTATACCGAAGAAATCCCTTGCAATGAATACGGAATGGTCTTTTTTATTGTAAATGGCAAAACCGAACATTCCACGAAGTCTGTCAAGGAGCTTTTCGCCCCATGCTTCAAAGCCATGCACAAGAACCTCTGAATCGGTTTGGGTACGGAATTTATGTCCAAGTTCAATAAGCTCTTTACGCAGGTCTTTGTAGTTGTATATTTCACCGTTAAAAGTGAGAACAAGAGTTTCATCTTCATTGTAGATAGGCTGATGACCGCAGTCAAGGTCTATGATGCTCAAGCGTCTGAAACCCATTGAAATATTATTGTCCGTGTCCTTGTAATAGCCGAAGCTGTCAGGTCCCCTGTGGGTGATGACATCAGTCATATTTTCAAGAACCTTATCCCTGTCGGGAACATCCCCCGTAAAACCGCATAATCCACACATAATTTCAGGACTCCTTTTTCTTTTTTCTTTAAGCTAAATTTTAGCACAGAAAAGCAAATTTTTCAACTTAAATATTTTTAATGTTTAAGTTTTTATGGCTTTGGATTTGTCAATTTATGCACTAATAAGTACAAAAAAATACAGGAAAGAAGTTTTTTTTCAAGGTGATTTTTACAATCTTTTGTAAAGACACTGTTATTTTGTGCAATATTGATTGAATTTATAAAAAAATCATTGTATACTATAAGGTAAAAAAAGACGGAAAGAAGTGGTGTTATGCAGATTTTGGGCAAACTTGGAGTTGCTTTGAAAAAATTTTTCAACAGTATGGAATGTTTCAGGTTTGTGTTTTTAGTAGCATTGTATTTTGGTCTTGAAAAGATTTCTAATATTGCTGTATTCGTGATACTCCTGTGGTCAATGTATCTTTTTGTAAAGGAGCTTATCCTGAAAAAGGGTATCAGGCGTATAAGATACAGGAATATATTATATTTATTTTTAGGTTTTGCATTGCTGACAGTCGGGATACACTGTGAGAAAAATTTATTTGACAATGTAGTGATGATATATATAATGTCAGTGTATTTTTTTCAGATATGCGGTATGTATTCCGAAAAAAGCAATATCAGGTGCAGAAAAGAAATGAAGTTCACGCTTCAATTCATAGTTATCATAACAAGTCTTGCAATGGTAGTTGGATTTATAGGCTTGGAGGTATTTCCTCACGGACTTCAGTGGAGAAAGCTGCATTTTATCCTGTATGAAAGCAGATTTGTAGGCTTGTTCTTCAATGCGAATGTGGCAGGCTTCTATGCGGCAATGGCAGTAATAGGCTGTCACATTCTCTGGAGGATAATAAGAACTGAAAAACAGCTTTCGGTAAGAAGAAAGGTTTTATACATATCGTGCATTGTGATAAATATAATAGCATTGTTCTTATCTGATTCAAATGCGGCACTGCTGTTTTTGGTATCATACAGCTCATTTGCAATGTTCTATATAATGTTCAGGGACTTCAGTAAAAAAAGAATGTACGGATTTGTTTTGAGGATACTTGCGACGGTGCTTTCATTTGTAGTCATAATAACATCACTCATATTTTTCAGAGTGGTTACCCAAAGTCAGGTATCTCTTGTCATAACCTCGGGACAGTCAAAAACAGAGCTTTCAAGCGGTGTTATAAAAGAGGATGGAATTGTCGGTCTTAAGGATGACGATTACAGGGAAAATATATTCGGTCATGAAAATAAGAACATTGACAGCGGAAGATTCAAGATATGGGAGCAGTCCATGCAGATGATAGAAAAATTTCCGCTTTTGGGGGTGGGCAAGGCAAATATAAGAGATTATGCGAATGAGTATATAGGCGGACTTCGTTATGATGACCTGCATAACGGTATGATAACGATATTGGTGAGCTATGGAATAGTAGGAGCAAATCTTTTCATAGTTTTCGGGATAACCATAGCGAAGGATATGCTGAAGATGATATTCAGGTACAAGAAAAAATGCCGTGATGACGGAAGTGTGCCTGTACTTGTAACATCATTCTGCATAGCCTATGTGATATAT
>CACXGJ010000267.1 GCA_902767125.1 uncultured Ruminococcus sp.
GGAATCAATCCGCAATATTATCAAAGAGGATGGAGAACTCGTAGCCCTCGGAAGGGCTAAACAAAAGTTGAAACACGAACAAGAAAAGGTTTACTCGTATTTGGGCAAGCAAAAAGTCACCCTCACAAACGGAAAAGAAGAGGACAGATACCTTATTGAAAAAGCAAAATGCGGCATTACTGATACTGTTTTGATTGACAACTATCTTATGGGAGCGGTAATAGCGGCGATCAGATACAAAAAAGGCAAGGAATCATTATGGCTGTATTTATCGGACTTTGATGGTGTTCCGGACTTCACGCTGACCAAAGAGGATATCTACGAGAAGCTCTTGAAGGAATACATGGAAAATGAGAAAGTCAACGGTTATTTGAATGAACATCATATCGATCAACTTGACGGCATTAAATTAGGCTCCAGCTTCGAAGAACTGATCGAGAATATCCATGCCGATCGTGACAACCCGGTCGTCCCGCTTCTTCTATATATCATCGCTCTTGTCCGGTGTGAAATGGCAGATGTTGAGCCACTCATCGGAATGGCACAGGGGAAATATGCCGACGAGCTTGATATTCCGATGAGTGATGTCGAAGAAGAGTTCCTGGCAGAACTTGAGGATGAAGAAGATTCACCCGAAGAGTGAATATAGAATTTCAGCTATGGTGTTTCTGTAATCATTGTGGTATACTTATATCAGAGCAGGGGAAGAAACCCTCTCAAACAAAAACGGAGGATACAGAAATGGCGAAATATTTGATCGAAGAAGCAAAGTGTGGGGTTACAGATGGAGGTATGGCATGTGGTCCGTTTCCTGGAACTGTGGTTGCAGCTGTCAAATTCAGAAACGGCAAAAAATCGAAATGGCTGTTCTTATCAGAAGTTGATGGGATTCCGTGCTTCACCCTGACCGATAAGGACATCTACGACGATCTTCTGAAGGAGGACTTGGAGAATGAAGAGTTCATGGAATACATGAACACACATACTATTTACGAGCTGGACGGTATTGAATTAGGATGCAGTTACGATGAGCTCTTTGAGAGCATTTCGGAAAATCCCGAAAACCCGGGCATCCCGCTCATCCGATATATCATCGCTTTGACACGGTGTAAAATGGATGAATTAGACCCCCTCATCGAAATGGCAAAGGGGAAATATGCCGACGAACTTGATATCCCAATGAGCGATGTTGAAGAAGAGTATCATGAAGTAGAGTAGAGCAAAGACAGACAAAATGCTCGAAAACAGAATCAATAAGATTCTCTCATTCGAAGCGCAAATAAAGGGTACTTAATCAGAGACCGAAGTCGTCAGAGCGGAACTCAGGGCATAACTTGTATTGCAAAGCATGATCGAGCTTCAGACCAAAGATCATACTGTCAGATATAGGGAAATCATTTCAAACGAGAACGTCAGCAATGCGCCTCAAGTCTCATAACCGTATATTCAGAGCATCTGCAAAAACTTAGGTATCAAAGCGGTTTGCGATCGCTTGGAATACATAAAAGGCAGCGGTGGAGAGCCTTTAATCTCCTCCGATTTTTTATCATTAATATATGTGTGGAAGATTTTTTTATGAAAAATCAAAACCAAGAGAAAGATACTATTGTCAGTATGAACGGTATCGAAACAATAAAAATTTTATTTATAAACAAAATGGGATTATTACAACTTATACTCAATTCAAATAACGAAAAAGCAGTCTATTTTCGCAAAGCGCTTGAACAGCTTATTCCTATCGGTGTACTAATTGCTGACAAGCACAAAGACGATTGAGAGATAGGATGATTAACCATGAAGAAATCAAACAAGACCAATATCCCGCTTACGGAAAGACCCTCCCTTTCTGTCGAGCAGACAGCAGAGCTTTACAATATCGGAAAGCAGAGAATCAAAAGATGGATTAAAAACAATCCGTCATATGACTGGTACTTTATAAACGGCAGAGCTTTTTACATATGGCGTGAGAAATTCGACATATTCATAAAACAATTCAGAGATATGGATGAGATAGGAGCATGAGACATTGATCGAGACGAAAGGATATTACACAATGAATACACTTGATAACCTTTATGGAAATAACACATCTCTCCGTTTTGACAAAGGGGAGACAATCAAAAATACAATTAGACGAAGTGATCTTATGAAACACTTCAAAGACGGTACACCTTTAACAGATGAAGAATTTAAGGTGTGTATCAAATCGTTTTTGCTTATTGTGTTTTTTGAGAAATGGAGAAATAAACCCTTTGCTGTTTTGACAATGATGTCAGACCTTGAACAGATATATGACTATGTATTATTGTTAAGGAATGGAACGCCTGATAAGATAAAGGCATTAAAAGAAGAATATTCGGATAAAATTGACTTTAGTAGTCTATATGATAACAAACGATATAACAACATA
>CACXGJ010000268.1 GCA_902767125.1 uncultured Ruminococcus sp.
CAATTCATAATCGCTGACAAAACCATTATCACATTCATAATTTATCTGCTCATAATCAAGCACCCAATTATAAATAAATCTTGCTGTTCCTGCACATTCAAACAATTTTGTTTGCTGTCTGTTGTTTGGACACAACATGACTTTTATAGTTTTTATCACACTTTTCACCACCTTTGGATTTAGTGTAACATTTTGAAAATACAAAAGTCAACATAGTTTTATAACTTTTTATAAAATTGTTTTAACTGTTACAAGCCTCCCTTTTGTCCATACATCACTGACCGTTTGAACCATAAGTTTATAAATAAATATTATAATTTATTTATTATTTTTGTCAATAAGACAATAAAGACGAAAGCTGTAAAGGCTTTCGTCCATCAAAGTTTGTTTATTATAAGCGGCTTTATTGCCTGATACACCTGACTGACCTTTTTACCGTCACCGTATTTTCTCATCATTGCAGCATTCACTTCTGCTTTTGTATCGCAATTTTTTATACACTCGACCGCAAATTTTATGTCATCCTCATCATCAAGCAATTTGCTCACCTTATATTCAAGTTCATCCTGTATCTCATCCTGTGTCATAAGATTTTTAACTATGTAAACATCAAATCCCTGCTTCTTCCAGTAATCGACAAGACAGTTAAAACCGTTATCCTTTGTGACAATGTAATATGAAGCCTTCTTTTTGCAGTTTTCTGTGCTTTGGCTTATCGTATATCCCAAAAATGATGACAGCTGAAAATCCAAAGCATTCTTATAGCCTACCCTTACCCTCTGTGTACTTATTATTGCCTTTGTATTGTTCAGTACAGCATGAAGATCAAATGACATCTTATCTGCATTTTTGCTGTAAAATATACATATGGAATCTGTTTTCTTACGGTTCTCGATGCCTATCAGACCATCAAGCTTTACATTCTCATAATCAACCAAAAAGAAATTTTCTATATTTTTATGGAACATATGCTTATTGTTATGTATAATAATATCAGTGATACCATCTGATTCAGGCTTGATTTTTTCCTTGACATCCGACTTGTTTTTATCTGACATAATTCTGTTCACATCCTGTTTTTTAATGATAATAATATTATAGTAATTTTTTTCTATAAATTCAATATATTTTATAAAAAATTATAAAAATTAATTATCATTTTTACAAGGCTTTCAGCCTATGAAAATGTCAGACCGTTCAAACGGACTGCACACCGTTTTCCGTAAATTTCAGTACCCTGTCGCATATTTTAAGAGCCTGGGGGCGATGAGTCACAATAATGACAGTTTTATCTGTCATCTGACGCAGATTTTCGAGCATCTTCTTTTCCGTTGCAGAATCAAGTGAGCTTGTAGCTTCATCAAGTATAAGTACAGGACTTTCCGAAAATACTGCCCTTGCAACTGCAATACGCTGCATCTGTCCTTCGGAGAGACCTGTTCCTCTTTCTCCGAGTCGGGTGTCAATGCCGTTTTCGAGTCCGGAGACAAATCCGTCTGCACAGGCTATTTTCAATGCTTGGGCAATCTTTTCGTCATCATTCATCCTTGCCTTATCCGAAAATGCCACTGCCTCTCTGACAGTACCGCTCATAAGCCTGTTTCCTTGAGGCACATATGCAAAAAGCCTATGCCATTTCGGTGAAAGCGGTTCAGTGCCGTCCTCTGTGCGAAGATAACATTCACCTCTGTCAGGTCTGTATATGCTCATCAGCAGCTTTATGGCAGTTGATTTTCCACAGCCGCTCCGTCCGACAAAAGCCACATATTCCCCTTTTCTGATATTCAGCGTGATACCGTTCAATACTTCAGGCATACCCTCCTTTGAAAGATCTGTCACCTTCTCACTTGAAGGATAATATGTAAATCCTGCATCTTCAAGACCTATCTCTTTCAGCCTTTCACGATAAAATGTCTTTATCATTTCAAGTCCGAGCGGCTCATCATTATTATCCTCCTGAAAGCTCTCTATTTCCATAAGCCTTTCCGCACTTGCTGTCATAGCATAGAATTTCGGCAGATAGCCTGTTATATTTGCAAAAGGTGACTGTATCTGGGATATCAGTTGAGTTATAGCTGTCAGAGTACCGTAGGTCATTGTTCCTGTCAGGATACCCCAGCCGCACCATATCACACCCAAAAGATAAATCCCCTGAAATGCCGTACCAAACCCTATATTACAGAAATTTGAAAAACGATTCTTACGCATACGGGCAGCCTTATGAGCTTTGGTCTTATCGGTCATTTCATGCTCCGTCTGGGCTTCAGCCGCAAATGAGCGTATCATCATCATATTACCGAGAGTTTCCTGCAAAAATATCCTCAAGCTGCCGTCCTTTTCCTGAACATTCTTATGCATACGCTTCAGAACCTTGCGGAAAAAGTATGTCATCAATACCATTGCTGCACCGCCGGGAAAAATTATCAGCATAAACATCGGCTGCAACACTATTATCATAATAATTGCACTTATCATTTTCACGATCATTCCTGCAATACCCGGAAGAATTTCCGTATAATTATTTGCAACGACAACTGTATCGTTTGTAAGACGGTTGAGCCACTCGCCCGAATGTACCGCCTCAACTGCTGCATAATTCTTTGTGAGAAGACACTTCATAAGGCGTTCTTTAAATGTATTTTCAAATGATGACTTTGAAAGCTCATTCAAAAATCGTATAACAGCCCTCATCGAGAGCTGTGCGACAACAAGAGATATAATCAGCAGGACATTCATCATAAAACCGTCATTATTCCCTGCGGATGCATTGTCAACTATATTCCGCAACAGCAGGGCATACAGTACACCGCTGCCTCCGTGAAGCATCTGAACAAGTATCAACAGCAGGATATATATTTTTTTCCTTTTCGGAACCGAATATAACCAGCGAAGTGTTCTATCATTTTTCATTTTTTATTCTTTTTCTCCTCATACTTTTTAGCTTAAGAGCTATTTTTTTAAGTCCTGTTCTGAAAGCTATGGTATGCAGCCATACAAATGAATACAGTCTGTAACCTTTTTCAGAGACGGTATGCTCCCTGCCGTTACGGATATATCCTGTCATAACACCGATGATATTCTCATCTTTTATCCCATATTCCTTATTCACGCAGTTATCTCCCAATATCACATAATCATTCTCACGGACTTCAATCACCCTATGAAGAACATATTTATCGGGCAGTCTTCGATAAAGCACCACATCTCCGACATGGCAACGCTCACCGTTACGCTTTGAAACAATAAACATATCCTTCCCCTGACGGAGCAACGGAAGCATACTGACTCCGACATTAGTATATGTAAGACTTCCATTATTTTCTATATATTCCTCAAAATTCATA
>CACXGJ010000269.1 GCA_902767125.1 uncultured Ruminococcus sp.
GACAACAGATTTACAGTCTGCCCCATTTGGCCGCTCTGGAACTCTCCCAAATATAAAGCCTATTTGATTGGAATAGGCTTGTTTTTTATAAAGAGCTGGTGGACGGACTTGAACCCCCGACCTGCTGATTACAAATCAGCTGCTCTACCAACTGAGCTACACCAGCACATTTAATCTTTCTGACCGCCGTCTCCTGACGACTTCTATATATTAACACATACTTTGAATTTTGTCAACACTTTTTTTGATTTTTTTTGATATTTTTTTTCAATGCCGAAAACCCGCTTTAATATGGGTTTTCGGTTTGGGTGTTTTGGTTCTTGAAAGTATTTTTGATGAACGCACATTGCATCTGTTGAGCAGATACAAAAAACTGTGACGGTAAAACTCTCATTTTCGGATCATCGGGCGGATCTATACCTAACATATCTATCGGTATACCTTTGCCGAAGGTCATGCTTTCATCTATCGGATTCCTTTTTCTTATCATATTTCTCTCTCCTTCCGCTTAATTATTATTGTACAAATGATTTTTGTTTATTCATTTTTTACGGAGGGAAATTTTATTGTTTATTTTTTCTTTTAAGGACGGAAAATATCCGCTGAAATTCTTATTCGGCATGATATGTATCTCGGTCATTGCAGTGGTTTTTTCGTTTATATCCAATACTGATCGAAGAATTAAAAGAGGCTTTGAATTAAACGGACACAAATACAGCACATACGCTGAAAATATTGACGAAATAAAAGGTCTTGTCGGGAATTTAGGGATAAATATAACCGATAATTCTCCAAAGATCGAAAATATCAGGATACCCATGCAGTTCAACTCTGTTTATCAGAAATACAATTCTTTACAGCATGATATCGGTATGGACTTGGAAATGTATAAAGGTGAAAGCTGTATTCAATATACCTTTGATATTGATGAAAATTTTGTGATAAATCTTATATTCTACAATGATCATTTCATTGGCGGCGACATAAGCCAAAAGGACTTCAACGGAATCATCAAAAGCATTGGCTCTCAATGATATAATAATATCCTTCTGTTTTACAATAATTAGCTTGACAGCCGTTTTTTACTGTGTTATTATAACATTCGGCATCAATAAAAATATTATTTTACAAATAAATGTTATTATTGTGCATATTTGTTTCAGATAATATCAAATAAAAAACAGAAGGAGTAAAAAATATATGCTGCTGGACAGATTTTTGCCGAGAATAGAATTTGATTCCTATGAGGATTTCAAGAAAAATTATAAAGTCAATGTTCCCGATAATTTTAATTTCGGCTTTGATATAGTTGATGAGTGGGCTAAACAGGATGAAAATAAAAAAGCTCTCGTCTGGTGCAATGACCATGACGAAGAAAGAGTATTTACCTTTAAGGACATAAGCCGTCTTTCAAATCAGGCAGCAAATTATTTCAAAGCCATCGGCATCAAAAAGGGTGATGTCGTTATGCTCATACTCCGAAGAAGATGGGAATATTGGGTATGTGCAGTCGCTCTGCATAAGATAGGTGCAGTGACTATTCCCGGAACTCTCCAGCTTACTAAAAAGGATATCGTTTATCGTGCAAATGCCGCAAAGGCTCGTGCCATTGTCTGCATAAATGATGATTTCGTTGTAAGACAGGTCGAGACGGCTATGCCCGAACTTGAAACTCTCAAGCATCACATTGTCGTAGGCGAAAAGCGTGACGGGTGGGAATTTTTTGAAGAAGAAATAGAGAAATATCCCGATACATTTGAAAGACCTGTGGGTGATGAGGCAAATAAAAGCACTGATATAATGCTCGTATATTTCACGTCAGGCACAACGGGTATGCCCAAGATGGTCCAGCACAGCTTTGCACATCCCCTCGGTCATATTGTGACGGCTAAATACTGGCATCAGGTTCAGGAAAACAAACTTCATATGAGTGTTACGGATTCAGGCTGGGCAAAATTCGGCTGGGGCAAGATATATGGTCAGTGGATATGCGGTGCTGTGATATTTGCATATGATATGGACAAATTCATCCCCTCAAAGCTCCTCGAAAAAATGTCACAGTATAAGCTGACAACTTTCTGTGCCCCTCCTACAATGTACAGATTCATGCTCCTTGAGGATGTCGCAAGCTATGACCTGTCATCAATACAGCACTGGACTACCGCAGGTGAGCCTCTTAATCCCGAGGTCAACAGCAAATGGTTCAAATTTACGGGACACAACATATATCAGGGCTTCGGACAGTCCGAAGGAACTGTTTTACTTGCGGATTTTCAGTGGGACGATATCAAAATAGGCTCAACAGGAAAGCCCTCTCCGCTTTATGATATAAGGCTTCTCGACAACGACGGTAAAGAGGTCGGTGTCGGTGATGAAGGCTCTATATGCGTCATGGATGTAAAGCACAATCCTCCGACAGGTCTGTTCACGGGATATTACCTCAATCAGGAGATGACAGACAGACTTCTTCTGGGAGATTATTACAATACCTGTGACATGGCATGGCGTGACAGAGACGGATATTACTGGTTTGTCGGAAGAAATGATGATGTCATAAAATGCTCGGGTTACAGAATAGGTCCTTTTGAAGTTGAAAGTGCCTTGCTCGAACATGATGCGGTTGTGGAATGTGCCATAACAGGTGTACCTGATCCTGTTCGTGGACAGGTCGTAAAAGCTACCATCGTACTTAAAAAGGGCTATGAACCGAGCGAATCTCTTATCAAAGAGCTTCAGAATCATGTCAAGAAATCCACCGCTCCATATAAATATCCAAGAGTCATTGAATTTGTCGATGAGCTTCCGAAAACTGTCGGCGGTAAAATAAAAAGAGCCCAGATCCGCCATGAAGATGAAGAAGCAGTCCGTGCCAAAGACGAGTAATTTCAATTAGCAATGAGCAATTAAAAGTAAAATCGACTTCACTTTTATAAAGGAAAGTCGATTTTCTATTAATCATCTTTTGATCTTTTTCCCGTAATATGTTCGGGGGTTATTTCAACCATGCAGAGAGCTTTTTTGAATCTCTCTATCTCTGCAAGGTGTTCTTCCTCCGCAATATCGGGAGAATACTTTTTTGAAAGCGACATTATTGAATCGAATATCTCTCTTTCATCCTCAAGGAGTCTTGCACGTCCGAACACTATCACACTTCTGTACATCGTTCTAAATTCGCTTTGAATGACATTATCCTGACCGATAACACAGAATGAAACCTTGTCATACTTCTTTATACTGTCAAGCTTATGCCCCTGCTTCGCACAGTGAAAATATATTTTCCCGCTTTTATACACATAACTCAACGGAACTGCATAGGGATACCCTTCATCTCCGCTTACGGCAAGCACTCCCGAACTCTCCCTTTCAAGTATTTCAACACATTCCCTTTCACTTAACTGCTGTGCTTTTCTTCTCATTTCTCTGAACATAAATGTTCCCCTTTCTTCCCGTAAATTACAAATGAATTATAACAATATCTTCGTTGCGTGTCAATAATGTGCAAAAAAATGTACATTTTGATAGAATATTCGATGGTAAAACTATCAAAAACAACGAAATATAGCGGTTACAAAGTTGATATATTTAGAGAAAATACACATCTGATACACTATAATTTTGTGAATAAGACACAATGTATATTCTTTTTTTTAAATTTGTCAAAACTTACTTGATAATTTTTTGACATTTAACATTTTTTTCATATCTAAAATTATTAATTTCTCTTGATTTTTTCGGATTTGCATAGTATAATTAGTTGTAATGAAACTTTGTGATATTGATTAAATCGGTTTCAGGAAAATTTTTTTACATTGTTTAGGAGGATTACTACAATGAGAAAGTCAAAAGTTGTTAGCATTCTTATGTCATCTGCTCTTGTTGCTTCAGTTGCTGCTGCAAGTGCAATCAGTGCTTCTGCAATTTCAAACCTCAGCCAGCTTAAGGATCACTTTGTTGGTGTAACAGGCAGCTTCAATGATTGGGATGTAACCGACGTTGAATTGACAGACCCCGATGGTGACGGCATCTATGAAGGTATCGTTGATATCCCTGAAGTAACAGAAGGCATGATCGGCGACTGGAAGGTTGACGATGTACTTCAGGCTGAAAAGTATCTTACATTCAAAGTTCGTCTCGACAAGAGCTGGGACGATAGCTGGGGTGCTTACGAGCCTCTCAACAACCGTACTTATAACAGCCAGTCAAATGTTCCTGTAAAGGAAGCTGTTGTTGGTCAGCCCCTTAAGTTCAATGTTATCTTTGATACAACAAAGATTGATCAGGGCTATATCGACAACAAAGAGCAGTCAGACGTTCTTCCCGATGATCCGGTAGATATGGAAAATATCGGCGTAAGATATGAGATCATCAAAACAGAAGAACCTTCAAAAAATCCGGAGCCTTCACAGCCTTCAGTTGAGCCTTCAGTTCAGAGTTCAGTTGAAAGCACAGCTCCTACTTCAAGCGTAGCTCCTGCTTCACAGACTTCAACAGATACAACAACTGTTCCGACAGGCGATGCTACATCTGCTGCTGCTCTCGCTGCTATCGTAGTTGCTTCACTCGGCGTTGCTGTTGTTATGACAAAGAAAGCTTCTGCTAAATAATTTTTGCGGATAACTTCTTAACTTAAACATTTTCAATAAGCTGTTCGGTATTATTATCGGACAGCTTATTTTTTTATTATAAAGCTATTGACAAAATGATATCTTTTTGATATCATACAGATATAAATAAAAATCAATTGGAGGTAATCACCATGAAAGAAAAAATCTATACGACAAAAAAACTTGGTATCCCTATGCTGTTCACGGTCATTCTCATGTTTGCCGTATCTTTGACTGCTCTGATAATCGGCATATCTCATTTTACTTACTGTGAAGACAATGCCCTGCCTGTTCAGCCGCTGTATACTTGCTTGTTTATTTTCGGTATAGTCCTGATTGTCATTTCCTGTATACTCTGTGCCGGATTTAAACTTCTCAATCCCAATGAAGCACTTGTTCTCAATCTTTTCGGCAAATACAAAGGCACTATCAAAGAAGCCGGTTTCTATTATGTAAATCCTTTCTGTGTATCTTTTAATCCTGCGTCAAATACAAAACTCCGTCAGAGTGATGATGTCGGTGCAGACAAAAAAGTTGATATTCAGAATGTACAGCAGGTAAATACAAGCAAGAAAATTTCGCTTAAAATGATGACCCTCAGCAACAACAAGCAGAAAATCAATGACTGTCTCGGCAACCCTATCGAAATAGGTATCGCTGTTATATGGAAAGTCGTTGATACCGCAAAGGCTGTTTTCAGTGTCGATAACTATAAAGAATTTCTCTCTTTGCAGTGTGATGCGGCTCTGCGTGAGATAGTCAGGACATATCCCTATGACGTTGCACCGGATGTTGATACAACGGGTGACGGTGTGGCAGATGACGGCAGCCTGAGAGGTTCAAGCGAAATAGTAGCTGCAAAGATAAAAGCCGAAATACAGAAAAGAGTCAGTGAAGCAGGTCTTGAAATAGTCGAGGCAAGAATAACATATCTTGCATACGCTCCGGAGATAGCTGCGGCAATGCTCCAAAGACAGCAGGCTTCCGCTATCGTTGATGCAAGAAAACTCATAGTTGACGGTGCTGTCGGCATGGTACAGATGGCTCTTGAAAGCCTTGATGAAAATAAGATAGTCGAACTTGATGACGAAAGAAAAGCCGCTATGGTATCGAATTTGCTCGTTGTAATCTGCGGAAGCCACGATGCACAGCCTGTCGTAAATTCCGGCTCTCTGTATTGATAAAATTTTATTTTGTGTTATAATTATAATATAATA
>CACXGJ010000270.1 GCA_902767125.1 uncultured Ruminococcus sp.
CTCTATGCCAATAGAATCCCCGAACATTCCCATATGTGTATGTGCATCTATAAATCCCGGATAAGCAGTTTTTCCCTTTGCATTTATATCATCGTTCCGGAAGCCGAACGGCTCCGATAAAGACATTTCTCCGATATGCTTTATTTTTCCGTTTTCAATCTCTATATATCCGTTGTCTATGCAGGTATTCTCATTATCCATTGTGCATATTCGGACATTATATATTAACATAAAATTCCCACCTCAAAATCAAAAAAAGGAGAGCCTTGTTCAGACTCTCCAAAAAATTTTCTTACGGTTTCTGTGAATTGCTGCGTCTGGGATAGCTGCCTCTTTTATTTTCGTTCATACGCTTAAGATCAGACATTTTTTCTTCGCTGGTCTGTTTGAATTTTGACATCATGTCCTCAAAGCTTGACGGTTCAGAGCGTTTTTGCTGCTGCCATTCATAGCTGTTGCTGCCGTTGCTGTTGGTGTTACTGTTGCTGGGCTTCGGGGAACGATATCTTTGATTGCTGCGGTTCTGACGCTGATTCTGAAAATTATTGTTCTCGCCCTGCGGGGCAGCCTTTTTTATTGAAAGACTGATTTTGCCGTCCTCGCCTACGCTCAATATTTTCACCTTTACCGTCTGACCTTCTTTAAGATGATCATTGATATCATTTACAAATGTAGGAGCCACCTCGGAAATATGTACCATTCCGGTTTTTCCGGGTTCAAGCTCAACAAAAGCTCCGAATTTTGTTATACCTGTAACTTTGCCTTCCAATACCATTCCTGCTTCAAAACTCATACTTTAACAATTTTCTCCTCTCAATTACCGGCAATATTTATGAATACGACCTCACCGTCTTTTGTAAAGCCATATTCTCTTGCCTTTTTTTCAATATAAGTATCAAATTTATCAAAATCCTCTTTTTCAACAGCCTCTGCAACTTCCTTCAGCTCCTCGAGCTTTATTTGTTCAAGGTTTGCTTTATCCTTCAGTCTTTGAAGCTCATCACGGGAATTGCTGATCTGAACGAGTTGAGTTACTATTCCGACAGTAACTGTTATTATCACGACTGTAACAGTTATCCAGAACACCCAATTCATTCTTTTTTTAGGCACAGCACTTTCTTTAGCCGAAAGATTTTCGGACTCTGTGTTTTTTTTCTGAATTTTCGGCATATAAATATCCTCCCGTTTTAAGTCTGTTGAAATATCGGCAAAGTGAACTGCCCATTGTCAGAAGTCAATGAGCCTCCTGCTTTCATTCCTCAATAGCAATATTATACAACACTTCCGCACCATATTGCAAGAGATTTTCGACTACTTTTTTATTTTTTTTGCTTTCACCGACATATGGGATGAAATATTTTTCAGCAATTTTTTTAATGGTGCGGATATTTTCACAGCACCGAACGAAATGAATCTTACACAATATCCCGCAAGACTTTTCAGCAGTTTTCCCACAGTCAGATATATCAGCAAAAACGATATCATTTGTCCGAGCAGCACATAGGCTCTTATATATCCGTGAGTCATCGACAATGCGAAGAAGAAGTTCAATGCAGCCGCTATGCCCATAAAAATGATATCCTCTGCAATTATCATGAGCCTTTTTGGAGGAGAAAATTCTCTTATGACCTCTATGATGATATATATACATACTATGGCTGTCCCAAGAACCAGCGACCATAAAAAAGTGACCGTCTGTTCATAAAGTGTAAACTCCAAAGTATCACCCTATTTAAAAAGTCTTGAAAAGAATCCGCCTTCAGTCTGTTTATTCTCGGCATATACCATTGAGTATATGTTCCCGTCAAGATTAAGTTCACCCGTCTCAAGACTGAATTTGTTTATATGCAGACTGCTTCCCTTGACAGTAAGCTCTCCAAGCTCTGTCTTGAGGACAACTATCTGCTCATCGAAGCCTGATACATCGGATACTCCGGAAAGTGATAGCTGTTTTCTGTCTTCAAGTATTATGCTGTGTTTCTTTTTTATAATATTTTTTTCTTCTGCCGCCATACCCGGACACCCCTGTCACAAAAAGATATATATAATGATTTTTATGCTCGGACAAAGGGGAATATTCAAGATTCAGGAAATTATTTTATACATAAGACCTGCCTCATCCTTTTTGGCATATTCATTTATGCTTATTACTTCAGCCTTTATTGGATGTACCCCCATGCTTATTTCAAGAATATCTCCTGTTTTCACCTCATATGAAGCTCTTGCAATCTTTCCGTTGACGGTGACTCTGCCCGCATCACAAGCCTCATTGGCAACCGTTCTTCTTTTTATTATCCTTGATACCTTAAGATATTTATCAAGACGCATAAACATTCCTGCTACTCAAAATATGGACAAATATACCTATATTGAGAAAATTCCTGTTTCATCGTATCCGACTTTGCCAAAGCTACCATCGTTTTTGTGACACTCCACAGGCGTAAATTCCCGTA
>CACXGJ010000271.1 GCA_902767125.1 uncultured Ruminococcus sp.
AGTATGTCAAGCCCTCTTGTATCGGTATCGGATTATGTTCTTATAGCAAAAAGTGACATGGCATCGGTAGTGGATTCCCTTGTAGCTCCGTTGAGCATGATAAATGCCCTTGTTGTTGCAACAGTGCTTGATTCGGAGCTTCATGCGAATGAAACCTTCGATATGCTTGAAAATATCTGGAAGGAATATGACGTATACAGAAATGACAAGGAGGAAAATTGATTGACAGGAAGAAAAACCGCTGTGATAGGCGGCGGAGCTGCAGGAATGATGGCAGGGATATTCGGTGCATATTCGGGTGATGATGTAACGATATTCGAGAAGAATCAGAAGATCGGCAGGAAAATTTATATCACGGGAAAAGGAAGATGCAATGTTACAAATAACTGTGACATAAAGACCATGATAGCAAATACTCCCGTCAACGGAAGATTTCTTTACAGTGCATTGAACAGATTTTCACCTGCCGATACAATGGATTTTTTTGAGCAAAACGGTCTTCCGCTGAAAACCGAACGTGGCAGCCGTGTATTTCCCGTATCCGACAGGGCAGGCGATGTTGTTGATACACTTCTGAAGGTATCAAAAAAAGCAGGATGCAGGATAGTAAATAAAACCGTCACAGACATATTATCGGCAAACGGACATATCACGGGGATAAAAATTCAGGATGAATTTTTGCCGTTTGATAAAGTGATAATAGCCTGCGGAGGAAGCTCATACCCTTTGACAGGCTCAACGGGTGACGGATATAAATTTGCTGAAAGACTCGGTCATAATATAATCCCGCTGAAGCCCTCGCTCGTACCTCTCGAAACAGTTGAAAAAATACCGCCCGAATGTGATAAGCTGCTCTTGAAGAACATTTCGCTGACAGTTGTCGATACATCGGTCAATAAGAAGATATATACCGATTTCGGAGAAATGCAGCTTATGAAATACGGTGTATCAGGTGCAGTGATATTGAGTGCAAGTTCGCATATCAGGGAAATGCAATCGGGCAGATATCGGCTTGATATCGACCTGAAGCCTGCCCTGAACGAAGAAAAGCTCGATGAAAGACTTCTGCGTGAGCTTTCCGAGAGGAAGAACAATGATTATGAATATCTGATGCACGCATTTCTGCCGAAACAAATGATAAATATGTTCATTGAAAGGTCGGGGATACCTGCACATAAAAGCTGCAGTGAGATAAGCCGTAATAACAGAAAAACTATAATCTCACTTCTGAAAAATTTTTCTCTTACGGTCAGGTCATACCGACCGATCGAGGAAGCTATCATAACATCAGGCGGAGTCGATGTAAAAGAGATAGAGCCGAAAACGATGGAATCAAAGATAGTAAAGGGCTTGTATTTTGCAGGTGAGGTCATAAACGTAGACTGCTACACAGGTGGATTCAATCTTCAGACGGCGTTTTGTACGGGAGTCCTTGCAGGCGAAAATTAAAACTGCATTTTCAATTCACCACACAGCGAATCATATCTATAAATTTCATGTAACAAATGAACCCCTTTCGGTACTTGATAATTAAAGGAGATGAAAAAATTGGAGGACGAAAAAATAATAGACTTGTTTCTCAAACGCTCCGAAAGTGCCATAGCAGAGCTTTCCCGCAAATACGGTCAGCTTTGCATGAATGTATCAATGAATATTCTCGGAAACAGCGAGGATGCCGAGGAATGTGTCAACGATTCCTACTTCGGCGTATGGAATGCCATCCCTCCCCACAAGCCCGACAATCTTACGGCATTTCTATGCAAAATCGTCCGCAATCTTTCACTGAAACGCTGTTCCCACAATTCAGCCGAAAAGCGTAAAAGCAATTACGGTGTCTGCATAGATGAATTAGACGAATGCCTGCCATCCCAAAATACCGTTGAATCGGAGCTTGAACTTAACGAGCTTTCGGGCATTCTCGATAAATTCATCAATCAGCTTGACAAAACCAATCAGTTCTTATTCGTAAGACGATACTGGTTCATGGATTCATACGAATCACTTTCAAAGGCTACGGGCATCAGGGAACAGGCTATACGGACTCGTCTTTCAAGGATACGCTCCAATCTCAAAAAATTTCTTGCTGAACAGGAGGTAATTTGAATGAACGGCAAGGATATCATTCAGGCTATGAACAATATAGATGACAAGTATATATCCGAATTTGCTGACACAAGCAGATTCAGGAAAAAAAATAAATTCTATCTCATGCCGAGATTTTACGGAAGTGTTGCTGCCCTTCTCGTGATAGGCATTTCAATCTTCATAGCAATGAATAAAAATGATCCGCCAATAGATATTGTACAGGAAAATAACAATGCTGTATCGGAGATCACCAAAAACAATGATACACCAAGGAAAAATGACTCCGAAATGACCTCTCATCCTGTTTATCAGAATGAACTTAACACCACAGATGACATTGCCGATACTGCCGAAAATGCCGTTAATAAAGGCAATGACTTTGAAGAAGATAATATTTTCAGCATAAAAGTATATGCTGCTGAAGTTCCTTTGGAACTGAATCTCTATGAAACCGTTCAAATAAAAGGAGATTTCAACCCTATCATGAGTTCATCAAGAGGTATAGGCATAGAGTTTGAAATAACTCCTTCCGAAAGAGGTCTGACACTTCAGACCGACAACGGTTATTTTGTGACATGGGACAAGGACAGCGGTGCGATAACAAATCACAGCTCCGAATATTTTATTGATGAAAAATCAGATATCTTCTGGACAACGCAATCTTCCGAAAACTCTGTCATAAATATCCTTAACCAAAATGCTGTAATATCAGTGATAAATATTTCCTATGATGAAAATACAAACACTTTTTCGGCACAAAGAACCCAATAATATAACAAAATGAGGAGTGAAAAATATTTGTCACTCCTCATTCCTCACTCCTCACTTGATAATTGCCATCATGGCAACTAATCCTCCACGTTTTCCTCCGCTTGCACGATGGGAATATAACAGTCCGCTGTTACATTTTGTACAAACATCGCTTATGGATATATTTATACTCAAGAGACCTGCTTCAAGCAACATTCTCCTGTTAGTCTCCTTCAAGTCTATCTTATATTTTCCGTGTCCGAGACTCTTGGTAAAATATGTCGGCTTCAGCTCCGTCAGCGATGCAAATTCTTCATACACGGGTGTATCCACCTCATAGCAGCAAAAGCCTATTGCAGGACCTACAACACATATTATATCTGTCGGGTCACATCCGTATTTTTCTGTCATTACCTCAACAGTCGCTTCACCAACTTTTCCGACAGTTCCCTTCCAGCCCGCATGAGCCAATGCTATGACCTTCTTTTCGGGATCGGCA
>CACXGJ010000272.1 GCA_902767125.1 uncultured Ruminococcus sp.
AAGCATATCTTCGAGGAAATGACACACTTCTTCACCGTCTATAAGGCTCTCGAAAACAAGGAAACTGTTGTTGATGAAGTCAAGGGCAAGCAGGAAGCTCTCGCTATCATAGAAACTACCATCAAAAACTACAAGGAGAAATTCAACTCTGTATGAACAGTAATCCAAAGGACAAGAAAAAGGAAGTAAAAGTTATAAACATCCCTAAAAAAAAGCGTCCCCTTGCAACTCCCTCATATATTATCAGAATATCCCTTATAATATGCTTTGTTCTGTGTATACTTCTATTAAGCTCACCTTTTTTAAGGGCAAAGCTATATATCACCCAAGACCTCGAAATTACTACTTCCTTCAATGAAGCATATAACGACTCCCCTTCTCAAGAGGAGCTTGACAATGCTTACAATGAACTACTCACAGCTTTCAATCATCTTGAAAAAATAGAAAAAAAAGAAGACAGCGAATCCTCCAAGCTTCCCGTTTCACAGACGAATGTTATGGCTCTTGATTCCGCTAATTTTGAATGGTCATATACTGTTTCGAGAAACGTAGATCCAAAGCCCCTTGCAGAGCTTATAGACAAGGTGAGGACTCTTGACAAACGTCCCTACACCTCCGAATCCGTTCAGGCTCTCAACATTGCCTTACTGAAGGGACAAAAGCTCCTTCGTGCATCAGTCGTTGTTTCTCAAAGTGTCCTTCAGATGCTGCTCGGCGGTGCTATCGGCGAATCTCTCGGCAATGTCAAAAGCCTTGGCAATACCATTTCACATTCACTTTTTGCTATGATACTTGCGGCTATACCACTCGTTTGCTTCATAACACTATGCTTTGACAAAAGAAGCCATCTTAAACACATTATCTGTATGTTGGGGGCAACTATATGCCTTGCCGTAATATTTGCCGTCCTCTATCCGTTTGTCGGTCGAGGTGCCGTTATTTCAATAATTCTCTATATCATCATCTTCATTCTCAACCTTGCAAGCATATACGCCAAACAACAGGAGGATCATATCATAAAGCATCCCGAAATGGAACCTGAATTTACGGAAAAACATCCGCATTTTGTAAAGGCTCTTATCAATCACAAGGCCTTTGTCAAATATGCCGCTGAACCTCAAACTGCCCCAAAGAAAAAAAAGAAGAAAAAATAATACTATATTAAAAAAGGAGCTATCAGAAAAATGTCTGCTATTGAAATTACAAGTCAGAATTTTGACAAGGAGGTATTACAGTCTCCTGTCCCCGTACTGCTCGATTTTTGGGCTTCATGGTGCGGTCCGTGCAGAATGCTGTCACCTGTCGTTGAGGAAATATCAAATGAATATGACAGCATCAAGGTCGGAAAAATAAATGTTGATGAACAATCGGAGCTTGCACAGAAATTCGGCATCATGAGCATACCTACTCTCGTTGTGTTCAAAAACGGAAAGAATATCAATACCAAAGTCGGTGTAAGACCTAAATCTGATATACTTGCTATGCTCGGTCTTTGATAACCAAAATCATAAAGCGACTGAAACTAAACATTTCAGCCGCTTTTATTTTTTATCTCAAAATTATTTTCCCAATTCTTCCGCTCTCTTTGTACAAGCTGCCATTGCATCTGCTATTATTTGTGATACATTGTTATCATTGAACACTTTTACAGCTTCTATCGTAGTTCCGCCCTTTGAACATACCTTCTCGATAAGCTCATCAGGAGTATTTCCGCTTGAACGGAGCATTGCAGCACTTCCCTCAAAGGTCTTGCTCACAAGATTCAATGCAACATCACTGTCGATCCCCACTGACACTGCATAGTCTATCATTGCCTTGGCAAAAAGATATACATACGCCGGACTGCTTCCGTTTACCGCTATCACAGCATTCATCTGTTCTTCATTTATAACTGCTACCTCTCCCGAATTTGCAAACATATCATAAACTTCCTCGAAATCTTCATCAGATATATTATCGGAACGACACATTGCTGTTGCACCTTTTCCCAAAAGCAATGGTGTATTCGGCATAACCCTTACCATCGGACATTCCACGCCCAACCCTTTTCTTACATACTCTATCGAAATCCCTGCCGCTATCGTTACAAATACCTTCTTATCCGTCACCGAGCCTTTTATTTCTTCAAGTACCTCATCATAATTCTGCGGCTTCACTGCAAGGACTATTATATCACACTTCTCCACAAGCTCCTCCGACATATACATGATATTTACGCCCATATCAGCCATTTTCTTGAGCTGTCTGACATTGCAGTCATAAACATATATCTCTCCTACAAGCTTGCCTGCATTCAAAAGCCCTTTCACTATCGCATTAGCCATATTTCCGGCTCCTATAAAGCCTATTTTCTTCCCCTCGGCTATACTCGATATACCCGTTGATATACCTGTTGATATATTGTTCACAATATTGCCCATGAATTTCTTTGCTTCTTTGAAATCGTCTCCAAACATTTCTAAACACCTCATCATATTTTTTATTTAAAAAGAACGTCGATTGCTTCAAAAATATCTCCGCTCATTATCTGATATTTTGCCAAAAGCTCTCCCTTTATCTCGGGAGAAATATTCGTATGAAGATACAATGAATCCATCCCTGCATTATATGATCCCCTTATATCCGTGATATAATCATTGCCTATCATGATACTTTCCTTCGGATCAAGATCATGCTTTTTCAGGATATGCTCATAGAATTTTATATCAGGCTTTGCACAGCCCACATCAGATGATATTATCACATCTTCAAATTCATCATATATCCCAAGCATACGAATCTCCGGCTCTGTGAATATCCTTTGGGCATTGGACAGCAAATATGCCCTTCCTCCTGTCGAATGTATCTTATCGAACAATTCATGCACTCCGTCATATAATCTTATATACTTCAATGACAATGCCCTGAATGTAACTCCCGTTATCTTTGCAAGCTCCATCGAACATTCCACACCCTTTTCGGTAAACATCCTCTGAAACACATATTCCACCTGCGGCTCCGGATTTGTAGTATACTTTTCCGACGGTATAGCCTCGATCTGCTCTTGAAGATACTTATAGTATGCCTTTTTAAGCTCTTTCGGGGTATAGCTTGCACCATTCATTGAATATATCACTGACATATTCTTCCAAAGACTTGATTTCCATTCATTTGTACTGATATCCACCAATGTCCCGTACAGATCAAATATATAATTTTTATACACAGCAAAACCTCCTGTTTTTTAATTCTATTTTAATACATCATCCGCATTTATGCAATAAAAATTTCAATAATTTCTTTGACAAAATTCCCTTGAAAATTATTGTATCAAAATTATTTATGTGCTATAATTCTTTAAATAGCTTTATAAAGGAGTCTATACTGTATGAAAAAAATATTTTTATTATTATTCTCCATCTTATTATCTTTGTCCATTACTTCATGCCATAAAAATGAAAGTGAACCATCTCAAATCTCTGTCACCGTTTCGGAAACCGTATCATCACAAATTTCGGAAGTTTCTACCACATCATCACTGTCTGCGGAAAGCTCCACCGAATCCTCACAGCAGCCCTCCGAGGTCAGCACACTTTCCGAAAATGCCTCCAAAATCTCCGACTACTCCAAAAAGATAATACAAAAAGCTGTTGACATAAACGAATTAGGACAACAAACCCAAACTGCTTTGAACAATGTACTCCTATATGAAAATATCTATCTGAATGTAAAAGGAGATATTGCATTATTCAGCGGAGTCAGCATTCCTTTTCAAGCTGAAATGGCAAGAGGTGACAATGCTGTAATGGAAAACTTCATTGTAGGCGAAAGCTCTGTCAAGATTATACAAAATTCTGACGGAACATTTCTCATTGATGACCAAAACAAAACTGTTTCCAAAACAGGCGGTGCTTTTTCTCCCGATAATCTACCCCAAATCAAAGATACAAAAAACAACTATACTCAAAATGATTTTGCAAATCAGATCATTTCCTATATTTCACAAAGCTTTGGACTGAACTCTCTGAAATATATCAAAAACGGCTCCGAAAGCTACAACGGCAAAAATTACAGCTTCGATGAATACAGTGCGGATGATAAGACTATCAAGGTCTATTTTGACAATGATCTGCCTGTCTATATCACAAGCCATGACCAAAATAACAAAGAATCTGTTATAGAGATAACTTCACTGTCATCGTCCCCCGACAAAAGCTTATTTACCATTCCACAAACCTACACAATGACAGAATCATAAAAATTTCGGTACGGAATCACTGCTCCGTACCGAAATCTATTTACATCATATTTTTATAATACTTCCATGCGAGTATCCTCGTTACAGCATGATCTATGAGACCTTCATCAAGTGTTCCGTCAGAAACGGCTTCTTTCACTGAAACAACCGCTTCATCAAGCATTGTATCCCCTATCGTCAGCATATCGTTTCCTGCAAGTATCGCTGCAACTGCCGGTGAGGTCCCGTTTGTATACTCCGTTATAGCATCCATTTCAAGATCATCCGTTACTGCTATTCCCGTGAATCCGAGGTCATTTCTCAAAATCTCATGCACTCTCGCCGAAAGTGATGCCGGCTTTGAACTGTCCATACAATTCACTATATTATGGCTTACCATTACCAAATGTGCATTTTCTTTTATACCTGCCTCAAACGGTTTGAAATCATTCTCCTCAAAAACAGAATAATCCCTTTCATCTATTGCGATTCCCGTATGGGTATCTACATTATTTCCATATCCGGGAAAATGCTTCAATGTTGCAGAAACACCATTGCTTTGTGCTATCCTTGTAAACTCACTCACAAATTCACACACGGTCTCTGTATCCTGCCCTATTGAACGATAATACATGAAGTCATCTTCATCAAGCGATATATCACACACAGGAGCAAAATTTACATCTATATTAAACGAATTTAACATCTCTGCCATTTCCTGTGCCTTTTCTCTTATTGCATCCATTCCGCCCTGTTCAAAAATATCCCTCGGTGACTGAAATTCCTCATCATACAATGCAGGCTTACTGCTTATTCTTACAACTGTTCCGCCTTCCTCGTCAACAGATATTGTCATCGGTATATCCTGTGAATTTATGTATGAATTGATATTATCCTGCACTTCTTCCCTGCTCTTATCCGCAAAGTCCCTGCCGAAAAGAACATATCCGCCTAAATGATATTCCTGTGCAGTGCCTACCGCATCATATTCGGGACACCTTGCATAAAACATTTGACCGACCTTCTCATCAAGTGTCATTTCCTTCATTCTATCATAAGCCTTTTGATAATATTCCGAGAAAATACCGTTATCCTGCCATTCGGACGGAAATTCTCCGCTTTCTTCCGACTGTTCCGAAACGACTGTTTCGGTTCTTTCCTCCGACTGCTCCGAAACGACTGTTTCGGTTCCTTCCTCCGACTGCTCCGAAATGTCCTCATTTGAGGACTGCACAGAGCCTTCGGGCGATGATGATGTTACAGGAATATGAAACACTGTGCATGATGACAATGAAGCTATCAATGCCATAGTCAATAAAACCGAACTTATTCTCTTTTTCATATAAGAACTCCTCCTTTAAAAAATAGTTTCGATCACATTCAAGCCTATCAGCCTTGCAGTTTTATGCCCCAATTCAACCTTTTCATCGAATACCTGATGCGGTTCATGGCAGTCAGAGCCTACTATTACACGGATATCCGTATTCCCGACCATACCCCAAAATCTTACGTCGGGATATGGATAACGCTCTCCATCGGGATATATCGCCTTTCCACGTCTGTAACCGTTTGCATTGAACTCAAGGACTGCATTATATTTCTCTGCACTCTCGATTATCATCTCCGATGCCTTTTGACAGTTATCATCCCATGCAAATCTATTCATCAGCATAAGATCGGGATGTGCTATTATATTGAACAACCCTGTCTTTATACCGTCACATATCCCCTTTGCATAATCAACATAATCTTTCGTGGACTGTGCAAAGTAAATATTCTTTATATCTCCGTTCGGCAGGGTATACATATGCTCTCCCAATATGAGATAATCCAGCTTATATACATCAAAAAGCTGCTTGTAATAATCATCATACACCGCATGATATTCTA
This sequence comes from uncultured Ruminococcus sp., assembly GCA_902767125.1. Taxonomy (GTDB): domain Bacteria; phylum Bacillota; class Clostridia; order Oscillospirales; family Acutalibacteraceae; genus UBA1213. Next base: position 6,107 of record CACXGJ010000272.1, read on the forward strand.
TCTCAAGCCCTTTGAAAAGCTGTATATCACTGTATTTTTCATTCAGCCTGCCGATAGTGTCAAGATAATCTTCCAATTCCGCAAACTGCATACGCAAGCCAAAATCCTTATCGGGAAATGGTGCATGATCCGAAAACCCAAGCTGTTCCACATCTCGCTTCACAGCCTCTATAACATAATCTTCTTCATCTCCGGATGCGTGAAGACATCTTTGGGTATGTGTATGAAAATTCCCTCTCATAAAAATACATCCTCCATTCCCCTATATTTTAACACATATTTTTTTAAAATACAACTATTGACAAAATAATATTATATGTATATAATGATATTATCAAATAATTACTAACAGGTGATGGAATGGAACCAAGAGATAAAAACGGACTTACAGAAAAAGAATTTTTGGCTCAATACAGACCGGGTGACTATGAAAGACCATCTGTTGCGGCTGACATGGTCATATTTACGGCAAAGGTCTGCAAGGAGGAAAATTACAGGAAGCTACCAAAGAAAAAATTACAGCTACTTCTCATAAAAAGAGGCGGGCATCCCTATATAAATACATGGGCTTTGTCGGGGGGATTTGTCAATCCCGATGAGACCACCGAACAAGCCGCCAAAAGAGAACTTCTCGAAGAAACAGGCATTGACAACATATATCTTGAACAGCTATATACCTTCAGTGATCCTCACCGTGATCCGAGAATGTGGGTGATGAGCTGTTCATATATGGCTCTCGTTGACAGCGGAAAAATAAATGTCTCGGCAGGTGATGATGCCAAATGTGCCGAATGGTTCGATGTCAGTCTTAAAACCGAAAATACTGATATCAATGAAACAAACAATGGTTTCACCAGTGTGACCGACTATATACTGTCACTGCAAAAAGATAATGATCTGCTCAAGGCAAAAATAAGGCTCACAAAAATAAGAACCGATAATGGCATTGACACTAAATATGATATAATATCAAGTGACGGCCTTGCCTTTGATCATGCTAAAATAATAACATTTGCCATCTTGAGATTGCGTGGAAAAGTCACCTATACCGATATTGCACTCAATCTTGTACCCGAATACTTTACCCTGACCGAATTACAGCAGGTATATGAGATAATACTTGACAGGGAGCTTCTAAAGGCTCCCTTCAGAAGAAAATATTCCACACTTGCCGAGGAAACAGATATGTTTGCAAAATATTCGGGACACCGCCCTTCAAAGCTTTTCAGAAAAAAATGGCTTGCTGAATAAGGAGATGTATGCTTTATGAAAATACTTGTAGTTGAAGATGAAATAGGTCTTGCAGATGCAATAGGTGCTATCCTTCAAAAAGAAAAATATACGGTCGATATCGCCAATGACGGAAGATCAGGTCTTGAAAATGCACTTGCTTATGATTATGACTGCATAATACTCGATATCATGCTTCCCAAAATGAACGGCTTGGATGTCCTTACATATCTGCGTGTAAAGGATATTGAAACTCCCGTCCTCCTACTCACAGCCAAATCTGAAATTGATGATAAGATCAGGGGACTTGACTGCGGTGCCGATGACTATCTCACAAAGCCATTCTCAACAGGTGAGCTTCTGGCAAGAATAAGGGCTATGACTCGAAGAAAAGGTATTGTCGTTGACATCAACCCAAAATACGGCGATATAACACTCGATCTCAAAAAAGGCGAAATAATATGCGGTTCAAATTCCATTGTCCTCGGCAGAAAGGAATTTCAGATGATGGAGCTTCTTATGTCAAATTCGGGGCAGATAGTTACAAAAGAGGATTTCGTCAGAAAAATATGGGGCTATGATGATGACAGTGAATACAACAATGTTGAAGTATATATCTCTTTCTTGAGAAAAAAACTTCAGACACTCCATTCAACGGTTCAAATAAAAACCCGAAGAAGCATCGGTTATTGTCTGGATGGTGAAAAACTCTAAATGATACGAAAATTAAGAATCAAAATTTCTGTTATATTGTCAGCCGTACTCACAATAGTAATCGTTGGTGTAATGATAACTACCAATGTCATTGAACGCTCCAATAATCAGACACAGATAAATGAAAGATTATTGAAAATAGCCTATAATAACGGTATCATTCCAAATGAATACCGAGATCATAACAAAAAGAGTAAAGCGGGCTATATCGACACCTTTTCGGTTCTCATTGACGGTGCATATAATCTCATAGGAATATATGCTGGGCGTACAGATGTCATCTCTCAAGATGAATATATCGAATATGCCAATGAAGCTATAAATTCACAGCAGAAAATGGGCGAGATATACAACTATGCCTATCTGGTCGAGCTTAAATCCTATGGCAAAATAATCGTATTCCTTGACATCAGCCAATATAAGCTTTCGGAAAAAAATCTTCTTGTCACCTCTGTCATAATCGGAACAGTTGCGATAATACTTTTCATAATAATATCTATAATATTATCATTTTGGCTCGTAAAGCCCGTTAAGGAAAATTTTGAAAAACAAAAGCGGTTCATTTCCGATGCAAGCCATGAACTGAAAACTCCCCTTGCTGTCATAAGTGCCAATACAGATGTCCTTGAAGGTGAGATCGGCGAAAATAAATGGCTCTCTTACATACGCCTTGAATCAAAAAGAATGAGCGAGCTTGTCAATGAACTTCTCTGCCTTGCAAGGCTTGATGATAAAAGCGGTCATCAGCTTATTATGACACGGATAAACTTGAGCGACCTTGTACTCTCGGTTGCACTCCCTTTTGAAAGCACTGTATTTGAAATGGGTAAAAAATTTGATGTTGATGTACAGCCCGATATCATTTGCAAAGGCGATGAAAGCTCTCTCAAGCACATCATCAGCATACTTATCGACAATGCCATCAAATACTCCGACGAACACGGCGAAATATCCATAAAGCTGTATAAACAGTCAAATAAAAGCATCATCGAGGTATATAACACAGGTGATGGTATAAAACCCGAAAATATCTCCAAAATATTTGAAAGATTCTTCAGACAGGATGAATCCCGCAACAGCAAAACAGGTGGCTATGGTCTCGGACTTCCCATCGCTAAATCAAGCGTTGAGGCTCACGGCGGTAAATTGTCCGTCCAAAGCCAATACGGAAAATGGGCTAAATTCATTGTAGCATTGCCATAAAATCACAGGCGGAGATACACATTATCTCTGCCGTTTTTTTATTCACAACCGCTTTTTTCACTGCATAAAATATTATTAAAAAAATCAATGAGGTGAATTATTATGGACAAGCCTCTTATAATGGTGTCATCTGTCACTTATGCAATGAAAGGCAAACAATTACTCAACAGTGCCGGTATTCGTGCCGAAATTGAGCGAACTCCAAAAAGAGATGTCAAAAATGCCTGCGGATACAGTCTTTATGTTCCAAAAGACACTGATGAGGCGGAAAAGATATTAAAAGAAAATAATATCAAAATAATAGGTCGGGCTGAAAGGAGTAATAAACGTTGATATATCTCGATAATTCGGCAACGACCTATCCAAAGCCTCTCAAGGTCCGTCAGGCTGTAGCTTCCGCTATGCAAAATTCGGCCAATCCCGGTCGGGGCGGCTATGACCTTGCTATGAGGTCTTCAGAAGAAATTTTCAGAACAAGAAAGACTGCTGCTGATTTCTTTGATTTCCAAAAGGAAGAAAATATCATTTTTACACTTAACTGTACCACTGCATTGAATATTGTCCTAAAGGGCATCCTCAAAAACGGTGATCATGTTATCGTTTCATCACTTGAGCATAACGCTGTCATGCGTCCACTGCAGAAGCTCACTGAAAATGGCATTTCCTATTCGGTCGCAAATGTATTTCCTTGTGACAACGATAAAACCGTCGATTCCTTCAGACATGCCATCAATGCCAAAACAAAAATGATAATTTGCACCCATGCTTCAAATGTATGGGGAACAAAGCTACCAATTGAAAGAATTTCCGCCCTTGCACATGAATACGGCGTTCTATTCACACTTGATGCCGCACAGAGTGCAGGTGTCGTTCCCATAAGCCTTACAAAAGACAATAACATTGATTTCCTTTGTACTGCCGGCCACAAAGGACTTTACGGTCCTATGGGTACGGGATTGCTCATAATATCAGGAAATACTATCCCCTCCACTCTTATTGAAGGTGGTACGGGCAGCAATTCCATGTCATTTGAACAGCCCTCCGATCTCCCCGACAGGCTCGAAAGCGGTACTCCAAATTACAGCGGCATTATCGGACTTCGTGCAGGTATGGATTTTGTGTCATCCAAAAAAATCCGGAACATTTCAAAACACGAATTTTCTCTTATAAAACATCTTTACAGGGAATTATCAAAAATACCAAAAGTAAAATTATATCTCCCTGAACCATCGGAAGAGTATTTTGTCCCGATATTATCCTTCAATATCAACGGAATGGACAGTGAGGCTGTTTCATCTGCCTTGAACAAAAAGGGTATCGCTGTAAGAGCAGGTCTGCAATGCAGCCCTCTTGCCCATAAATCAATGGGTACTCTTGAAACGGGTGCTGTCAGGATATCTCCATCAATAATGACAGGAGCATATGATATCGATCATCTTATTTCAACAATAAAAAAAATATAACACGAAGGAACGGAAGGTTTGAAAATAACTTTCCGTTCATAATGTTTTTTTAAGAAAATATAAAAAAACAGTTGAATAAATTTTGCAATGTGTTAAAATATAATTAACCTCTTATGAAAGAAAACAGGTTTGATTTTATTTTACGACACGTCAGGTCAATTATTGCACAAAGGAGGCAGAAAAATTTGTGGTCTGTAATAGTGGATGTATATAATTGGTTTACTGCATTGATGCTCAGCTTCAGGGCTACTGATGTACTTGACATAGTTGCAGTTTCTTTTATTATATACAATGTTATAAAAATTGCCCGTGAAACAAGGGCTGAACAGCTCCTTAAAGGTATTTTCATCCTACTTATCGCTTTCACGATATCACAGATATTTAATCTCAAAATGCTACATGCTCTATTCACGTCTTTCTTCCAATTCTCGATGCTTGCCGTACTT
>CACXGJ010000273.1 GCA_902767125.1 uncultured Ruminococcus sp.
ATTTTTCAATAACGGTTTTCACCTCTCTTTCTGTTTAAAAATTATAAAAGTCAACATATTTTTATAGTTTTAACTGTTAAAAGCCTCCTGTTTATAGAATAATTATTATTTTTATCTGTCCATATATCCTTCTGCACAAAGAAGCTCTGCAAGAAGCACTGCTCCGCCTGCTGCTCCACGGAGCGTATTGTGTGACATACAAACAAATTTTATTGTATACTGTGTATCTTCACGGAGTCTGCCTATTGAAACTGCCATGCCGTTTTCAAGATTTCTCTCCGATTTTATCTGCGGTCTGTCATTCTCTGTGAAATAGTGCAGGAACTGCTTCGGAGCTGACGGCAAATTCAACTCCTGCGGCTTGCCGCTGTATGTTTCCCAATCTTTTATAATTTCTTCCATTGAGGGCTTATTTTCAAGCTCTACGAATACTGCCGCTGTATGACCATCTGTTACAGGCACTCTTATACACTGTGCAGTTATTGACGGTGATGATGCCTTTACTATCTCACCGTTTTCGATAGTACCCCATATCTTGAGCGGCTCCTGCTCGGATTTCTCCTCCTCACCGCCGATATACGGAATAACATTGTCTATCATTTCAGGCCATCTTTCAAAGGTCTTGCCTGCTCCCGAAATTGCCTGATACGTGCAAGCCAATACCTTCTTTACACCATATTTCATCAGCGGATGGATAGCAGGTACATAGCTCTGAAGTGAGCAGTTTGATTTTACAGCGATAAATCCTCTCTTTGTACCGAGACGCTGCTTCTGTGAAGCGATTATATCAAGGTGACCGTCATTTATTTCAGGAATTATCATCGGTACATCGGGTGTGAATCTGTGTGCAGAGTTATTGGATACAACAGGACACTCTGCCTTTGCATACTTTTCCTCCAATGCACGTATATCCTCTTTCTTCATATCTACGGCACAGAACACAAAGTCTACCTTCGATACAACTTCATCAACATTTGCTGCGTCTACTATCACCATATCCTCCATTTCCTTCGGCATAGGTATCTTCAATGCCCAACGATTACCCGCTGCCTCTTTATACGTCTTGCCTGCTGAACGGCTGCTTGCTGCAAGAACTGTCACATTGAACCACGGATGATTTTCAAGAAGTGTCGCAAATCTCTGTCCTACCATTCCTGTTGCTCCGATTATACCAACATTATACTTTTTTTCCATAAAACAATTCTCCTTTTAAAGTTTTTATCCCCCGAAAATCCCTGCCAAAATAAAAAACCGGTTCTCTGCAATACGACCCGGTTCCACACAAAAGCACTACAAATCATTCGATAGCTCTCCATCATGCTTTTATGATGACAGCCGCATACCTCTATGATATGCAGCCGAAACAATGTATGCCACTCACTGTCTCTCGGCAAAAATGCTATTCACAAAACATCATCACTTCTGGCAAGCTACTTTTTGTTACACGCAATTCCTGCACCTCTATCCGGAAAAGATTATTCAAGATTAAATTTTACAAATATAACTATATCATACAAACCTATGACTTGTCAATATTTTTATTTTCTTCAAACACAATTTTTACTCTCAATGTCATATTATCCTCATTTTTCAGCACAGATATATTATCCTTGCTTATTTTATGACTGTCATCAAGCCTTTCGTTTGCATGGTCGATGTAATAATAATACTTATGGGGCGAATCATAAAAAAGTCCGTTTATATAATCCGAATATTTCATTGCCTGACCGAACTTTATCGGAAAATAATTTTCTTCATTTTTTGCCTTTTCCACCATTGCTTTTATGACTCTGATATCGCTTTCTTCATCAAATGTATTTATAAACACACCCTCTGTATTATAATAATTCATGTCCATAGACGTACACAGCGGAACAAAAAAATTATATCTTGCATTTGTATCTACATCTGCACTGTTCTCCGCCGAAAGCACCGTTTTTACATCTTCGCTTATCCTATGGTTCTTATTTATATTATTACTGTCGAGATTAAAATATTCATATGATATGAGACTATCCTTTTCATTATCGTCCCATGTCGGATCAACGTGATACCAGCTATCCCCAAGCTCTACAACATTCCACATATGGAACACACCGTCACCCTCACCCTTAATGGTAAGACATGGTATACCTGCCTTGGAAAGAAGTATCTGCATTGACTTGGCATAGCCCTCACATACAGCTTCACCTGTCACTATCGCTCCGTAAGCCGAAAAATACTGCCAGCCGTCCCTTGAGCTTTTTATCCCGCTTTTGTAGCGGCATCTCGTCAAAAGCCTGTCATGCAGTATCTTTTCCCTTTCATACTCCGAAAGTCCTGCATCTATACCTGAAACCATTTCTCCTATCTTCTTATTGAAAAGCTCTATACAGTCTTCACATTCGTCAGCAGATATCACGGAATAAAACTCCGTTATTGTATCATCACCAACATAGGCATATCCGAAAAGATTTTCAAGCCAGAATATATGCGGATTGTCATATATATAAGCGTTCACTACCTCTCTTATATCAAATTCTGACAATCTATCTCCTGCTACCCTTAAACGTGCTATCCTGTAATGACCGTTATCATCCTTTTTATCTGAAACAGAATATATTTTTTCACCTATTTCATTATAGAGATAGCGTTTGCTTTCACTGTCCAAAACCGAATATCCGTATTTCAGCTCTGACGTTGCATATCCCGGAAGTGTTTCGGATGAGACCTGTGTATCTATCATTTCATATCTTGCATTGTCGGTCTCTCCCTTTTCATCTATGATCACTGCTTCGATCTGCTTATATTCTGTATTATGCTTCCTTGCAGTGTTTATTATCAGCATTATACATGATATGAACAATATCCCCGCAAATATGAAAAATATCCCATACAAAATACCTGAAAATATTTTCCTCACACTTTTCACTTCATTTCATTATTTTTTTGAAGTACTTCGTTTTGGCTGATTACCCTTATTCTGAAGTGCCTGAAGGCTCTGCCTTGTTTTCTGAAGCTGTGCAAGATTCGCCGACAAGCCCTCATCTGCCTTCTTCATTATACTTTCAATATAGCTGTTTGCGGCATTCCTTATCTTATCTGCCTCCTCATTGGCTTTATTCAATATCTCCTCCGCACTCTGACGGGCATTTCTGGTTATTTCATGACGCTCTGTCATGTCCTTTGATCTTGCCTCCGCTGCCTGAACTATCTCCTCTGCCTCTTTCTTGGCTGATGATATGATATTATTCCTGTCCGCAACTATGCTTTTTGCCTGTTTTATCTCCTGAGGTATATTTTCCTTCATCTCCTCTATTATATCTTTCAGACGCTCCGCATTCACCACTGTCTTACCTCCGCTCAATGGTATCGTGAACGCATTGTCTGCTATATCCTGCAATTCCTCTATAAGCATTTCCATGTTCATCTTAATTTGCTCCTTTGCTTTATTCTCAATAATATCTCGTCATGAACACATTCCGGCACAAACGGCTTTATATCTCCTCCAAGCAAGCCTACTTGTTTTACTATGCTCGAACTCAAATACATATTTTCAGAGCTTGTTGTCAAAAACAATGTCTCTACATTTGGATCAAGCTTACTGTTCGTCAATGCCATCTGAAACTCATATTCAAAGTCAGATACTGCCCTCAATCCCTTTACTATCGCACAAGCCCTCTTTTGCTTTGCAAAATCAACCAGCAGACCTTCAAATCCCGCTATCTCAACATTCGGTATACCTGCTGTCGCTTTCTTCAAAAGATCTATCCTTTCACCTATCGTGAACCATGTATTCTTATCCATATTCAGCAAAACAGCTACCACTACTTTATCAAACAGCTTTGATGCTCTCCTGATTATATCAAGATGACCAAGTGTCACAGGATCAAAGCTCCCGGGACATATTGCAACTCTCATACTCCCAACACTTCCTTATGTGAATATACTGTTATTATTATCTTACCGTATTTATAATTCTTCTTCAATACAAAATCACCTGTCTCCTGCGGGACTGCCTCGTCAACAGGATGTTCGCATATTATAACTCCCCCTGTATTCATTATTCCCGACACTTTTTCAAGTGTTTTCCGAAGAAGTCCCGTCCTGTACGGGGGATCTATGAACACTATATCAAACCTTTCCGTCACTCCGGATATATATGACAATGTATCGGTATTTCTTACAACAGCATTCTCAGAAAGCCCTGTTGCTTCAAGATTCTTTCTGACAGTTTCACATGCCTGTCTGCTGCTGTCAAGAAACACTGCCCTTTCGGCTCCACGACTCAATGCCTCGATACCCATCTGTCCCGAACCTGCGTATGCGTCAAGAAATGCTCTGCCCTCTATACCGAACTGTATTATGCTGAAAACAGCTTCCTTTACTGTATCGGTTGTAGGTCTTATGTCATTTCCCGACGGTGTCTGCAATTTTCTTCCTCTTGCAATGCCCGTTATAACTCTCATTCCATCAATCCCTTTTTTTCAGCGTTATTCTACAAAACATCCCAATGTATTTTATATAAATTTACATATATACATTATCAAATAATTTTCACCGATTGTCAATAGCTTTTTTCAATCTTTATCATGATAATAATTATAAACCGCTTCCGCTGAAGGTCTGTTCATTCCCTTTACCTGCATAAGCTCCTCTATTTCAGCCTCTTTTATCCTCTTTATCGTCTTAAAATAAGAAAGCAGTGCCTTTGCTCTCTCAACTCCTATTCCGTCAATTTCCGTCAGCGAGCTTGAAAAAGCCTTTTTCTTCCTCGACTGTCGGTGATAGCCTATCGCAAATCTATGGACTTCATCCTGTATACTTGATACAAGGGTAAATGCCTGTCTCTTTGACGTTATGGAAATTTCCCTGCCCTCATCCGTTATCGCTCTTGTACGGTGACTCCCGTCCTTTACCATTCCGAAAAGCGGTATATCCAAGCCGAAGCTTTCAAGAACAGGTCTTACTGCCGATACCTGTCCCTTGCCTCCGTCAAGCAATATCAGGTCGGGCAGTTGTCCGAATCCCTTTCCGCTGTCCTTGTCCTTCATATATTCCTCAAATCGTCTTGTCAGGACTTCATTCATTGACCTGTAATCATCCTGTCCGACAAATCCCTTTATCTTGAATTTTCTGTACGATTCCTTCAACGGTCTGCCGTTTTTGAAAACAACCATCCCCGCAACATTTTCTGTCCCCATCAAATTCGATATATCATAGGATTCTATGAAAACAGGCAATTTCTTCAGTCCCAGCAATTTCGCAAGCTCATCAAGGGCTGTAAGCTCTTGTCCCAGATGTCCTCTGCTTTGTGCCAGCTTTTCAGCCGCATTTTTTCGGCACATTTCCAATATATCATGTTTTTCGCCTTTTTTAGGGTATGAAAATTTTACTGTCTTACCTCTCATTTCCGATAATCTTTTTATCAATATTTCTTCATCTTCGATATCTCCATCAAAAACTATAACAGGCGGTATATTATTTCTTATCTCATAATACCTCATCACAAATTCGCTTCTTGCCGATAGTTTATTCGTATTTTCTCCGAAATCTCTGATAAGAAAATCCTCTTTGTCATATAATCTGCCATCCGAAAATCTCATCACCGAAAAACAACCGTCATTTCCCTCCGTCATCAGTGCGATAACATCCTGTTCACCCACTCCTGTTGCTATGACTTTCTGCTTTTCGGTTATCTTTTCAACAGCCCTTATCCTGTCCCTCAACTTTGCTGCAAGCTCAAAATCAAGGTCATCTGCTGCTTTATTCATCCTGTCCGTCATTATCTTTATTGTATCACTGCCTCCCTTTTTCAAAAACTCAACTGCTGCATTCACACTTTCATCATATTCCTTCAAACTCATTTTTCCGCTGCATGGTGCAGAGCATTGCTTTATATGATAATTCAGGCATGGTCTGCATTTACCTGCTTCCACAGGAAATCTCTTATTGCATGACGGAAGCATGAATATCTTTTTTGCCTCATCAACAGCATTTTTCGCATACCATGCACTCATATAAGGTCCCAAATATTCTGCTCCGTCATCCTGCTTCTGCATCTCAAAGCTTATCACACGCCATTCATCATTCGATATCCTTATATAGCTGTATCCCTTATCATCTTTCAGAAGTATATTATATTTCGGCTTGTGCAGCTTGATAAGACTACATTCCAATACCAACGCCTCAAACTCGCTTTCACAAAGTATATATTCAAATTCATAAACATTTTTCACCATCTGCCTGACCTTTTCGGGATGATTCCTGTCCGATCCGAAATACTGGCTGACACGGTTTTTAAGAGCCTTTGCCTTACCTATATAAATTATTTCTCCCGACCTGTTCTTCATTATATAAACTCCGGGTGTCAGCGGCAGTTTCATTGATTTTTCACGCAATTCATTTATTTCCATAAAAGCTCTCTCCTGTCATTGAAATAACTAAAAAAGCACCGCTTTTTAATGGCGATGCTTTTCATTTGTTTTTAGCGTTTTTTAACAAGCTGCCAGGCTGATATATTATTCAGAAAAACCTGACTGTACAAGCTTTACAAGGCTGTCAACCGCTGCTTCTTCATCCACACCGTCAGCCATTACTTTTATGCCTGTTCCGCCAACGATACCGAGTGAAAGTACACCAAGAAGGCTCTTTGCATTGACACGTCTTTCTTCTTTCTCCACCCATATTGATGCTTTGAACTCATTAGCTTTCTGGATGAAAAATGTTGCGGGACGAGCATGGAGACCAACCTGATTCTGAACCATAACTTCCTTCATGTACATAAGATAATCCTCCTTAAAAAATTAATTAAAAACCCCTAAACATTATCCCGATCCGACGAAGTAATATCCTTTGTCGAACTGCTTGAATGTTTGTTATAATTATAACACAACTTAATCAATTTTCAATCGTTTTGCAACTCTTTTTATAAAGTTTGTTTTTCTATACGATAACAAAGTGAAGTTCTGCATTTCGATTTGTGGATTTCGACGAAAATGTTGAATTTTTTTCAGGACTCACTCCTATATTTTACTCCCTATAATTTCTTTTTTGCAACATTTTTCGATGTTTTTGAATACTTATTCATTTTTTTATCCCATTGTACACTATCATTCGCCGTTTTTTAGCAATTTTCATTATATTTAACATTTATTTCAACACAGGTTGAAACTTTTTTATTTATTTTACGTATGGACTTTTTTGTATTTTTGTAACACAATTTATGCTTTATGAATATTTTTCCACATTTATCAAATTTTTCCCATCGACTCAATTCTTGATTTCTTTCAAATATTCTGAAATATATTTTCTTTCCTTGTCGGTAAGATCGGCTTTCTCAAGCATATCGGGACGATTTTTTGCTGTTTCTTCAAGTGAACGCTCTCTACGCCATTTATTTATATTGGCATGGTGTCCGCTCATCAAAACCTCCGGAACGGTTCTACCTCTCCACTCATACGGCTTGGTATATTGAGGATATTCCAAAAGTCCGTTATAATGGCTCTCCTCCTCAAAGCAAAGGTCATTTGAAAGCACTTCGGGTATCATCCTGCTTATCGAATCAGCCAAGACCAATGCAGGAAGCTCCCCTCCGGTCAACACATAATCCCCTATCGAGATCGTTTCATCAACGTATTCATCAAGCACTCTCTGGTCAACACCTTCATAATGACCGCACAATATCACTATATTTTCGAGCTGTGCAAGCTCCTTTACTCTTTTTTGTGTCAGAACCTTTCCCTTCGGTGACATATATATGAAATGCGGTCTCTTTGTCAGCTGTCTGCATATATCCTCGAAGCACAAGGCTATCGGCTCCGCTTTCATCAGCATTCCCATCCCTCCGCCATAGGTCGAATCATCTACCCTGCGGTGCTTATCATACGCATAATCTCTCAACTGATGACATACAAATTCCACCTTGCCGCTTTTTCTTGCCCTGCCTATTATGCTCTCATTCAGAAATGTCTCGCACATCTCGGGAAACAGTGTTATTATATCAATCCTCATCTTCAAATATACCTTTCATGGCGAATATCTTTACAAAGCCTCCGTCTATGTCCTTTTCCTTTACAACATCAGGTATAACAGGTACAAAATATTCCTTTCCGTTATTCTCCACCTGATAAACGTCATTGGCACCCGTTTTTATTACATCTGTTATTACTCCGTACTCTGTACCGTTCTCAAAATCTATCACCTTCAAGCCTATCAGATCCTGTACAAAATTCGCTCCCTTGGGCAATTTTACATCATCACGGTTCATATACAGCACCATTCCACGCATAGTGTCAGCCTGTTCAACGCTTTTTACTCCGTCAAGCAATACTATTGCGATATTTTTATGCACCTTTGCCGAACGTACTTTCATCTCTGTACCGTTTGCTTTATACAGCCTTTTGAATCTGCACAAAAATTCCGCACCGTCACACCACGGTTCTATCCTGACCTCACCTTTCAAGCCATGTGTTCCCACTATTTTTCCTATTTCCAAAAACTGCTTTTTCATTTTATCCTCCATGTTATATTATACACCATATACACAAAAAGGAGAAGTCCAAACTTTCAGACCTCTCCCCCTCTTATTTTGTTAAGTTTTCACAAAAAGCTATATCACTCAATGTCAACCTGAACTTTTTCATTGTTCTTTGCTGCCGCTGCACGCATAAGTGTACGGATAGCCTTTGCTATTCTGCCCTGCTTACCGATAACTCTGCCCATGTCGTTTTCGTCAACGTGAAGATGATATACAACTATTCCCTCTTCATTTTTTTCGTCAACTGTTACTTCAATGGCTTCCTTATTGTCAACAAGTCCCTTTACGATAGATACCAACAATTCTTTCATAGTTTTAGCCCTCCGATAATAAATCAGATAATATTATTCTTTTTGAAAAGTTCTTTTACTGTGTCAGTAGGCTGTGCACCGTTAGCGATCCATTTCTTTGCCTTTTCA
>CACXGJ010000274.1 GCA_902767125.1 uncultured Ruminococcus sp.
GTTTCGGCATAGTCACGGATAGAACGGTCTGCTGCAAAGCGACCTGCTTTTGCGATATTGACAAGGGACATTCTGTTCCATGTATGGGTATCGGCATAAAGTCTTGAAGCCTTCTGCTGTGTAAGTGAATAGTCGGCAAAATCTGCAAGTACCATGTAGGTATCCTTTGTTGCAAGGTAATTTGCAAGCTCGTCAAAGCCAAATTCTGAACGGATACCGTCAACAGCCTGTCTTATGATACCGTTGTTGTTATAGGGGACTGACGGATAGTAGCCCTGTTTTTGAAGTTGTCTTACTTCGGGTGTAGTCATGCCGAAGATGATAGCGTTGTCACTGCCGACTGCTTCGAGTATCTCGACATTTGCACCGTCAAGAGTTCCGAGAGTGATTGCACCGTTTATCATGAATTTCATGTTGCTTGTACCTGATGCTTCAGTACCTGCAAGGGAAATTTGTTCGCTTATCTCGGCTGACGGGATAAGCTTTTCTGCGACTGATACACGGTAGTCTTCAAGATATACGACCTTGAGCTTTTTGTTTACACGGGGATCGTTGTTTATTTTATTTGCGAGGACAACGATGAATTTGATTATCTGCTTTGCAAAATAGTATCCTGAAGCAGCCTTTGCACCGAATATATATGTTTTGGGCTGATAGTCCGCATCGGGATTATCACGCAGCCATATATAAGTGCTGTAGATATGCAGGGCATTCATAAGCTGACGCTTATATTCATGCATACGCTTTACCTGCACGTCAAAGATAGAATCGGTATCAACGATGATATTGTTATTTGCCTTGATATATTTAGCCATGTACTCTTTGTTTTCTTTTTTGATTTCTGCAAGCCTTTCAAGTACGGCGGTATCATTTTTATAAGCCATGAGCTTTTCAAGTGCATTGGCATCTTTTATAAATTCATTTCCGATAAGGTCGGTGATGAATGAAGCAAGTTTTGGATTGGACTGATTGAGCCATCTTCTGTGAGCGATGCCGTTTGTGACATTCTTGAATTTTTCGGGAGTGACCGAATAGAAATCACGGAAAATAGTCTCCTTGAGTATCTCACTGTGGAGCTTTGAAACACCGTTTACAGAGTGGCTTGCGATAACAGCGAGGTTTGCCATCCTAACGGCACCGTCATTTATAACAGACATTTTCTGAATCTTATTTTCATCCATGCCTGCCTTTCGCATTTGCTCGCAGAAGCGTCTGTTGATTTCCTCAACTATCTGATATATACGTGGGAGCTTTCTCTGGAAAAGTTCGACCAGCCAGCATTCAAGAGCTTCACTCATGACAGTATGATTGGTATAGGCAATGGTTCTTGTAACGATATCCCATGCTTCATCCCAATTGTATCCGCAGTCATCAAGCATTATTCTCATAAGCTCGGGGATTGCAAGTACAGGATGTGTATCATTGAGGTGTATCGCAACATAATCGGGAAAATTGTCAAGAGTACCATATGTTCGGAGATGTCTCTGAATAATATCCTGAACGGTTGCAGAAACAAGGAAGTACTGTTGAGTAAGACGCAGACTTTTTCCTTCGGAATGATTGTCTTCGGGATAGAGGACTCTTGTAATGCTTTCAGCCATTGCTCTTTCTTCCATAGCCTTGACATATTTTCCTTCTATAAAGGTCGGCATATCGAATTTATCCGAAGAAGCAGCCCAAAGACGAAGTCTGCTTATACCGTTTCCGCCGTCACCCGGTACAAGCATATCATAGGGTGTGGCAATGACCTTTGTGGCATCTTTTATTTCAATGTTATGGTGTCCTTCTTTATCCCATGATTCCTCAACGTGACCGTTGAAATATACAGGTATGGATTTTTCGTTATGGGGCTGAAGCCATACGGAGCCGCCGGGAAGCCAGAAATCAGGCAATTCCGTCTGCCAGCCGTCAACCAACTTCTGCTTGAATATACCGTATTCATAGCGAAGTGAATAGCCCATAGAAGAATAATTTTGGGTTGCAAGACCGTCAAGGAAGCAAGCTGCAAGTCTGCCGAGACCGCCGTTGCCGAGACCTGCATCAGGCTCCTGCTCATAGATATTTTCAATTTTGATTTGCAAGCCCTGCAAAGCGAGCTTCATGGTCTCCTCAAGACCGAGATTATACAGGTCATTTTTGAGAGAGCGTCCCATAAGAAATTCCATACAAAGATAATAAACAGTTTTTTTGCCCTGTGCAACAGTCAATGATGTAAAGGTCTTCTGCTGCTGACGCATGATATCCTGCACTACCAAAGCGACAGCCTTATAATAGTGTTCGTCGGTTGCCTCCTTCGGAGCAACTCCGAAATTATGAGAGAGCTTTGCAAGGATAAGCTCTCTTGCCTCATTGGGTGTAAGTTTAGATTTTGACATATTTCAATCCCCTTCCAAAAATTTAAGCGAAAAATACGCATATTAAAAGCGTATTGGAATAAAACTCAAAAAACATTATAACCTAAAATGTATAGATTTTCAACTAAAATTTAAAAAAATATTCTTTGGTACTGTAAGAATTTTATAAATACTGTTGTAAAGTAATTTTTTTTGGACATTTATACGAAATATCTCTTTAATATTCTTTGGAAATGTACTATAATATATCTATTACAACGATGAAAAAGGAAGTGTGTGGAGTGATGGAAAAGAAGAACAAGGTCAAGATAACCGTTGCAGGTACCGAATATATAGTATTGACGCATGAGAGCGAGGCTTATACAAAAAAGCTTGCCGAAGAAGTAGATGAAAGTATACAGGATATGTGCATAAACGGAAGAATATCCATTACTGCTGCGGCAATTCTGACGGCTGTCAATCTTTGTGACAGGATAAAGAAATATGAACATGATGCAGATGAATTGGGCGAACAGATTGAAAAATATCTTGAGACCGCCAATGAACAGATGAACAGGTACAATGAACTGAAAAGGGAGAATGAAAGGCTCAAAAAAAATATTTCTGTTTACAGGAAAAGGCTTGCCGAGGATGATCCTGATTTCAATGAGCCATCCCCCATATCAGAATCCGTAAAGAAGGTGCAAAAAAAGATATATGTTTCGGATACGGAGGAGATTGCAGATAATGAGCCTGATGTTTTTAAAAATTTGAGGAAAGAGGAATGATTTTTTGATATGGATAGGATAGAGATTTTGGCACCGACAGGCGGACTTGAAAGCATATATCCTGCTGTCAGGATGGGAGCGGATGCGGTATATCTCGGAGCATGGAAATTGAGTGCAAGGACATCTGCACAAAATTTCAGCAGGGAGGAACTCAAAAAAGCTGTTGAATATTGTCATGCAAGAGGAGTAAAGGTATATCTTGCCTGCAATACACTTTTGCATGATGATGAGCTTGAGGAGGCTCTGAAGATCATAAAATATGCGTGTGCGATACCTGTTGATGCCCTTATCATGCAGGATATGGGGCTTATCTCGCTTGTAAGGAAATTTGCACCCGATATGAGAATACACGGCTCGACACAGATGTCCGTACATACTCCGATGGGGGTTGAATATCTTGAAAAGATGGGCTTAAAGAGAGTTGTGCTGTCAAGGGAATTGAGTAAGAGCGAAATTGAGGAGATTTCAAAAAATACAAATGCCGAACTTGAAGTATTCGTGCATGGTGCATTGTGCATGAGTGTTTCGGGACAGTGCTATTTCAGTGCCATGCTCGGCTCAAGGAGCGGAAACAGAGGCTCATGTGCACAGCCGTGCAGACTGCCGTTTACCTCCGAAAACGGAAATAATTATGCTTTGAGTCTTAAAGATAATTCTGTTATAAACAACTTGAGAGAATTGGAGAAGCTCGGTGTTGCATCAGCTAAAATCGAAGGAAGAATGAAACGTCCCGAATATGTGGCAGTAGCCGTAAAGTCCTGCCGTCAGAGCCTTGATGAAGGCAAAGTTGATAATGATATTTCGGATAAATTGCAGGCAGTCTTTTCAAGGTCGGGCTTCACTGACGGATATTTTGCGGGAAGGCTTGGTCGTGATATGTTCGGCATACGCTCAAAGGAAAACGTCACCTCCGCAACCGAAAAGATTTTCACGGAAATAAGAACCATGTATAAAGATGAAAAGCCGTTGGTGCCTGTTAAAATGAATTTTTCTATGAAAACGGATAAGCCGTTGAAATTTTCTGTTAAAGACTGTGACGGAAATTTTGTTGAGGTTACGGGAGCTGTTCCCGAAAAGGCTCTTAAGGTGGCAGTGACCGAAGAAAAATGCCGTGTGAATCTTACAAAGACAGGCGGTACACCCTTTTATGAAAACGGATTTTCGGCTGATATTGATGACGGATTGAGTATACCCATGTCAGAGCTGAATGCTTTGAGAAGAAATGCCCTTGATGAACTTACTCAAAAGCGTATTCAAAGAAAACCTGTCGGATTTTCGGAGATAACTCTGCCCGAATACAATACAAGACAAAGAAAGAATCCGAAATATTTTCGAGGAAGATTCACTGACGGAAATATTCCCGATGGATTTCTTGACAGTGAATTGATATATGTCCCGATAAATTTAAGTGATGATGAATATAACTCTCTCATGGACAGGGGATTTGCGGTTGCAGTTGAGATACCGAGAGGAATGTTCGGCATTGAGAATAAGATATATGAGAGGCTGAAGCATATTCAGACCTTGGGTATCAATGAGGTTTTAGCCTCAAATCTTGGTGCTGTTGAGATGGCAAGGTCACTTGACATGGATATACACGGAGGCTTTGGGCTGAATATAACAAATACAGCGTCAGTTGAATGGGCTGAAAGGAATGGTCTGCTTGATATTGAGGTATCAATAGAGCTTACCTTGGAGCAAATTTCGAGACTTGGAGGAAAAATACCGCTCGGGATAGTAAGCTACGGGCTTTTGCCATTAATGCTCACGAGGAATAATCCTGCAAGAAATGACGGTAAGCCGTTCAGGTCTTCAAAGGAGATATCATATCTTCGTGACAGAAAGGGAATATCATTTCCATTGCAGTCATACGGAGCCTGCACGGAAATTTTAAATTCCGTACCTGTTGTTTTATACGACAGAAAAAATGAAATCAAAGGTGTAGATTTTGAGGTATTCAGATTCACTGTCGAGGATTCATTTGAAATGAAAGATACTCTTGAAAAAGGAAAATTTACACGAGGACTTTATTATCGTGGTGTTGAGTAAGTGAGGAATGAGGAGTGAGGAGTGAGAAGTTTCATTTCTCTTTGTTATAAAATTTTGAAAGGAAGAATGAATTATGTCAGAGATAGTAAAAGTTAAAAAATTGAAAGAAAATGCAGTTGTCCCGAAAAGAGCAACAGCCGGTTCGGCAGGTGCAGACCTGTATGCCTGTATAGATGAGCCTGTCGTTATAGGGCCGTCACAGCTTGTAAAAATTCCTACGGGTATTGCAATAGAGCTTCAAAGGGCTGATTTGGGGGCATTTTTGTTTGCAAGGAGCGGACTCGGAGTGAAATACGGGATAACACTTTCAAACGGTGTCGGAGTCGTTGACAGTGATTACAGGGGTGAGATATGTGTAGGCTTGTGCAATGTTTCCGACAAGCCCTATACGATACAGCCGGGTGAAAGAGTCGCTCAAATGGTCATAATGCCCGTTGTATTGGCGGATTTCCTTGAGGCTGATGAATTGAGCGACACGCAAAGAGGTGCGGGCGGATTCGGCTCAAGCGGGAAAATGTAAGGATTTTTCAAAGCAAAAAATGACAAAATTGTAGTTGAGATTGGCTGTTATAAAGATTATAATATAAGTTGTCTTTATTATAGTTTTTTCAAAGGGGAAGATCGTTTGGATATAGGGATAGATTTGGGAACGGCTAATACGATCATATATATCAGAAACAGCGGGATAGTTCTGCGTGAACCGTCGGTTGTTGCTGTTGATAAGAGGAATGACAGTGTATTGGCAGTCGGAAATGAAGCAAAGGAAATGACAGGTCGTACACCTGATGCAGTAGAGGTCTTGAGACCGCTAAAGGACGGTGTTATAACTGATATTGATATTACAACAGCCATGATAAACAGGTTTATAAAGAATGTAGTGAAAAGATCAGTTTTTTCAAGACCGAGGATAGTGATATGTGTTCCGTCAGGGTGTACCGAAATAGAGAAGAATGCCATTGATGAGGTGGCAAACAATGCAGGTGCAAGACAGGTGGAAATAATGGAAGAACCCGTTGCGGCGGCTATGGGAGCGGATATGGCAGTGAATGAACCGACAGGTATCATGGTGGTGGATATCGGCGGAGGTACCTGTGAAGCGGCAGTTATATCAATGGGTGATATAGTGACAGCGTGTTCAGTGAGAGTTGCGGGAGATGAATTTGACGAAGCTATAATGAGATATGTCCGTAAAAAATATAATCTGCTGATAGGCAATGAAACGGCTGAAAGGATAAAAATACAGATAGGATCAGCCTGTCCGTATGAAAAAGAGGACACTGTGAATATAAAGGGCAGGGATGTAAGCACAGGTCTGCCGAAAAGTGCAAAAATTTCTTCTGCCGAGGTCAGGGAGGCTCTTGAGATACCCCTTTCAGTGATAGCCGAAGCAGTCAAAACAGCTCTTGAAAAAACTCCGCCCGAACTTTCGGCGGATATATTCGACAATGGTATAATGCTGACAGGCGGAGGAGCACTTCTTCGTGGGATAAACAAGCTGATCGCAAAGGAAACGGGAATGATAGTACACGTTGCCGATTTTCCTTTGGATTGCGTTGCACTCGGATCGGGAAAGCGTCTTGAAGAAATGTATTCTCAATCAAAAAAACAGATGACAAAATAAGGGGAGTTAACGCTTGAAAAGAATCGTTGAAAGAAAAGGATTTAAGGTGCTTGTCACAGTGATATGTATTTTGTCTGTTTTTGCGATAATGTCGGTCGGCGACGGATATGTCTATAATTTTGTGACGGGATATATAATCACTCCGATACAGTATGTTGCAACAGGCACTGTTTCATCGGCGGGCGATGCACTTACCTCCAAAAAAAGCTATGCGGAGATCGAGAGGGAAAATAAACGTCTTGAACAGGAAAATATGAGGCTGAATGATCTGCTCATAGATTACTATGATATAAAAAAGGAGTATGATGAGCTGTCACAGTTTCTGGATATAAAGAAAGATAATAAGAGCTTTGAAGTAGCAGTCGCCTCTGTGATAGGTCGTGATCCGAATGAGAATTTCAGCGGCTTCACGCTCAACAGAGGTATAAATGACGGTATTTCGGTAAATGCACCTGTGCTGACGGAAAAGGGACTTGTAGGCTGGATAAGTGAAGTCGGCATAAGCTCCTGCAAGGTCACAACGATACTTTCGCCTGATACAAAAATATCGGCCTGTGATAAGGCATCATCCGATAAGGGCATTGTTTCGGGAAGTGCAGAGCTTTATGAAAAGGGCTGTACGAGCCTGAAGAATATTCGTAAAGGATTCAAGATAGCAAAGGATGATATAGTAGTGACTGCCAACAGTGTACTTTATCCCGAAAATATAAAGATAGGAAAAGTGAAGGAAATTTCAACGGACAGTTATACAGGTATGCCCATAGCCGTTATAGAACCGTTCGAGGATATCAAAAATGTATCGTCTGTTGTGATAGTCAAGAAATTCGGCTGAAAAGAGTGGCGGTGGAGCATTATGACAGATTTCAGAAAAGTATTGAGATATTCGGCTTATGCCGTTGAAATATTATTTGCCTTTGTGTTGCAGACAACGCCGTATTTTTTGCCGTCAATGTTCGGTGAAAAGGCTGTTCTGCTGGTGGGGCTGGCGATATCCATGGCAGTATTTGAGGATGATATCCCTGCAATTATATTCGGGGCATTGTGCGGAATATTTGCAGATTTTTCATACAGCGGCACAATTGGATTTTTCAGCATATTTTTGGTTATAATAGCTTATATAACAAGCCGTCTGATGACGGATTATATCAAAAGAAATATTATTTCGGTGATGGCAGTGGGGGCTGTCGGAGTTATTCTCGTTTTGTCGGCACATTTTTTATTTTATTGTGTCTTTGCAGGATACTCTGCTGTTTGGACTATATTCCTTAAGCATTATCTTATAAGAATATTATATACATTTGCATTTATACCGCTGTTTTATTTGCTGAATAAGAAAATATCGCTGAAATCCCAAAGGAGAAGGCTATGAAAAGAAAAAAAACACTTAAGGCAAGATATATATTTCTCGGAGTATTCACGGCACTTGCAGCGGCAGTCCTGTTTGGAAGACTTGTTGAATGGCAGCTTTTTCAGTCGGAATATTACGAAAATATTTCCGCAACATCTGCAAGCTATACGGTAAAGACCGATGCCGTCAGGGGAGAGATATTTGACAGGAACGGTGTTGAGCTTGCCGTGAATATAACGGGATATAAAATAGTTATAAACAAGATATATATATCGGATGATGAGATAAATGACTGTATAGTACGTCTTGTCAATGTAATGGATGAATGCGGAGAAAAGTGGGAGGACAATCTCCCGATCATTGTCGGAAAAGACGGACAATATTCCTTTGACAGTGAACGGTCGGACGATGTTGCAACCCTGAAAAGCAAGGATAAACTGAATATGAATCCGTATTCAACGGCTGATGAATGTATCGCAAGACTTGCGGCAAAATACAACTGTCAGTCATATAACAGGATACAGCAGAGAAATATCGCAAGCGTAAGATATAACATGGAAAATTCGGGTTACAGCTATACTGTCCCGTATACATTCGCTGAAAATATCAGTGAAAAAACTATGCTGACAGTTTCGGAAAAGTTACAGGACCTGAAGGGCATTACCGTTGAGTCAACAGCAATGAGGACTTATAAGAACGGTACAGCTGCACCTCATATTGTCGGGATAACAGGACTTATTTCTGCTGACGAATATAAAGAAATGAAAAACAAGGGCTACGCCTATACGGATACTATAGGCAAGAATGGAATCGAATCGGCTTTTGAAAGCTACCTTCGTGGAACGGGGGGCAGTCGTACCTTTGAAAAAAGCTCTGACGGAAAGGTATCATTATTGGATATGGAAAAGGCTCAACCCGGAAACAGCATATATTTGACGATAGATACACGTTATCAGAAGGTCGCACAAAAGGCTCTTGCAGATGCCGTGAAGTATGCAAATGATTATTCAACATGGGTAGGCGACAAGTATCAGGGCGGTGACTGTACGGGTGCAGCATTGGTTATGCTGAATGTAAAGGATTTTTCGGTACTATGTGCGGCAAGCTATCCGACCTATGATCTTTCAAAATACTATGACGATTATACAAAGCTCGCAAATGATGAAGCTCACCCTCTCTTTGACAGGGCTTTTATGGGAGCATTGGCTCCCGGCTCGACATTTAAGCCGATGATAGCATCGGCTGCATTGCAGGAAAAAAAGATCACAACCGATACATATATCGACTGTGAAAGAGTATATACGGAAAACGGTCTGAATCTTTGGTGTATGGGTTATCACGGTTGGATAAATATGTATCATGCGATAGAGGATTCGTGCAATGTGTTTTTTGCCGAAACAGGCAGACTCCTCGGAATAGAGAATCTTCAGAAATATGCCAAGAGGTGCGGTCTTGGTGTAAAAACGGGTGTTGAGACGGGTGAGAGCAGCGGAACTCTTGCAGGTCCCGATTACAGTGAAAAAATGGGAACAATTTGGAATGAAGGCGATGTATCTCCGGCAGCAATTGGTCAGAGCGACAATCAGTTCACCCCCCTTCAGCTTGCGACCTATGCAGCGACTATTGCAAACAACGGTGTACGCCTTAAGACTCATGTAGTAGACAGAGTAGTTTCATATGACGGCAGTGAGATCGTTTATAAGAGTGAGCCTGTTGAAGTGGATAATATGGGTGTCAGCATGGAAAACCTCAAAGAAGTGCAGAAAGCTATGAATATGGCTGCTAATGCCTATGGTCTTATAAATACATTTGATATACAGATAGCAGCTAAAACAGGTACTGCTGAAACAAACGGCTCCGACCATTCAAATTTTATATGCTATGCACCTTATGATGATCCTCAAATTGCAATAGCCGTAATGATAGAACACGGCTCGGAAAGCTATACGGCAATGAGTACGGCAAGAACTATGCTCGATGCATATTTTCACGGCATAGGACTTGAATGAAACAGCGTTTTGCATGAAAAAAAATTCTTGACTTTATTTTAATTGTGTGATATGCTTATTAAAGAGGTATTTTTGAAAATGGGAAAGGTGACTGCTATAGTCTCCGGTAAGGGCGGGACAGGTAAATCCTTTGTGACGACAGGTCTTGGGATCGCTCTTGCAAGGAGAAATAAAAGAGTTTTACTTATGGATCTCGATCTGTATTTCAGAGGGATAGACCTGATGCTCGGTACAGATGACGGACTGCTTTTTGATATGGGAGATGTCTTCAACGGAAACTGCTCTCCCGAAAAGGCTGTGTATTCCTGTGAGGGCATAGGAGGATTGTTTATCATGTCAGCCTCTCAAGGTATGGATGACAATATAGATACCAATGTGATGAGGTCGTTGATAAATGCACTGAAGGCTGATTATGATTATATTCTTATCGACTGCAACGGTGCAGGAAAAGCATTTGAAGCAGCGGCTGTTGAGTCCGAAACGGTCATTGTATTGACCGATGCAGAGCCTTTGTCGGTCAGGTGTGCCGAAAAAATGAGCTGCAGACTGAAAGAAATGGGCTTGCACAACGCTCGTCTTTTGATGAATAATTTCAGCGAAAAGGTATTTTTCAGGCTGAACTGTTTTCAGGATATTGATGAAATAATAGATAAGATCGGTGCAAGGCTTTTGGGGATAGTTCCCGAGGATGAGGAATTTGCATTTGCCTTGCAGAGGTCAAGTCCTTTTGGTGTAAGATCAAAGGCTGTATATGCCTTTGACAGAATCGCCGCAAGACTTGACGGTATTGATGTTTCGCTTTTTATAGAGTAATTAATATAAATATTTGTCAGATTTTCGGGAGGGGAATTTCAATGAACATAGCATTGATAGCACATGATGCTAAAAAAGAATTAATGGTACAGTTCTGTATTGCATACTGCGGTATACTCAGCAGACACAATCTTTGTGCGACAGGCTCAACAGGAAAAATGGTAGCCGAGGCAACGGGACTTGAAATAACAAGATTTTTGAGCGGCTCTCAAGGCGGAGATCAGCAGATCGCCGCAAGGATTGCACTTAATGAGATTGATATGCTTATATTTCTTCGTGATCCGCTTAAGCCCAAGCCCCATGAGCCGAATGATATGCAGATACTTCGCCTGTGTGATGTACATAATATTCCCGTTGCGACCAATATAGCAACAGGTGAGGTGCTTATTCACGGCTTGGAGCGTGGTGACCTCGACTGGCGTAATATCGTCCGTTCTTAAAAGATTGATTTCCCTGTTCTGTACGGAGACGGAGCAGGGATTTTTTGTGAAAGGATATAAAAGCATGAAAAGAAAAAGCAAAGAATATTACTACTCGTTGGGCGGAGTGGCATTGCTTATAGGCATCATAATGATAGTCGAGACACTTACGGATATTATGAAAGAAGCTCCCGACGGTGTATTGCCCGGCGGTTCACCCGTCGGTTTTGTCTGGGGCATCTCGATTATTGCCGGCATTGTCTGTATAGTCAGCGGTGCGGTCTATATATACAAAGGAAGAAAAACATATCATAAAAAATGAGCCGATAAGGACGGGAAAATTATTCCTGTCCTTATTTTTATTGTCGCTTTTTGTGAACAATGACAAAAAACTACAAAATAATACTTGATTTTTATGTAAAAGTATGATATTATAATCAGGTGTTAATTTATTATATAAGCTTGAAAGGAAAGAATTTTCTATGTATTGGGTCAATGAATCAGTGTTCTATCATATCTATCCGCTTGGGTTCTGCGGAGCTCCGAGAGTGAATGACGGAAAAAAAGAATACAGGCTTGACAAGGTGATAGACTTTATCCCTCATCTTAAGGAAATGAATGTCAATGCTGTATACTTCGGACCTGTATTTATGTCAACAACTCACGGCTATGATACAAACGACTATTATAATATAGACAACCGTCTCGGTGATAACGAGAGCTTTGCAAAAATATGCGATGCTCTCCATTCAAACGGTATAAAGGTTGTCCTTGACGGTGTATTCAATCACGTCGGCAGAGGCTTTTGGGCATTTAAGGATGTTCAGCAGAATGGTCAGTCATCTCCCTACTGTTCATGGTTCCAAAGAATAGATTTCGGCGGAAGAAGTTCCTGGGGAGACAATTTCTGGTATGAGGGCTGGGAAGGCAACTATGATCTTGTAAAGCTCAATCTTCGTCATCCCGATGTAAAAAGACATATTTTTGATGCTGTCAAGATGTGGAAGGAAAAATTCAAAATAGACGGTCTTCGTCTCGATGTTGCATACTGCATGGACTTGGATTTCCTCAAGGAACTCAAGCATTTCTGCAAGGGCATGGACAGGGATTTCTGGCTTATGGGCGAAATAATCCACGGTGACTACAACAGGATTGCAAATCCTGATATACTTGATTCGTGTACAAACTATGAGTGCTACAAGGGTATATATTCATCCCATAATGACAGGAATTATTTTGAAATTGCCCACTCCCTCCGAAGACAGTTTGAAAACGGCGGTATTTACAGAAATATCTACACATATAACTTTGTGGATAATCATGATGTGAACAGAGTTGCAAGCACCATAAGAGAGTTTGAAAATGTAAAAAATGCCTTTTCAGTTGCATATTTCATGCCGGGTGTGCCGTCAGTTTATTACGGCAGTGAATGGGGTATCAAGGGACAGAAAAACAATGTTGATTATGATGCACCGCTCCGTCCGTGTGTCAATGTCAGTGACATTGAGGATAATGCACTGTATCGCCATGTATGCAAGCTCGGTGCAGTCAGGAGAACTTTCAAAGCACTTAAATACGGCAGTTTCCAGAATGTTGTCATAAGAAATGAACAGTTGGTCTTCAAGCGTCAGTTCGAGGGTGAAACAGTATATATTGCCCTGAATCTTACGGGAAATAATTTCGGCTTGGATTTCAATACAGACGGCGGTTCTAAATTATATGACGTTATGAACGGCTATAAGGTATATGATGTAAACGGAAACAGAGTTCATATAGATATACCTGCACACGGTACAATGGTACTTGTTCTTACAGACGGCGGACAGCCCGAACCACTCATTAACAGTAATGAAACTGTTGGCAATACCGCAAATGCCGAGCCTGTGAATGAGACCAAAGCTGAATCAAAGCCCGAACCCAAGCTCCCCGAAAGAGGTACTCCGGGACGTTACCGTCATTTCAAGGGCGGAGAATATGAATTTATATGTATCGCCAAAAACAGTGAAACAATGGAAGACCTTGTGATTTACAAGGAACTGTTCGGTGAACACAAGGTATGGGCAAGACCTGCTTCAATGTTCTATCAGTTTGTTGA
>CACXGJ010000275.1 GCA_902767125.1 uncultured Ruminococcus sp.
CGACATACTTATTATCCTTACTGTTTTGTTCAATAATTTCCCATGTTTTGTCCCTGCTCCCGTCATCCACAAACAGCATACGGCTCTGTTCGGTAGCCTTTCCGCTCTCTATCAGCTCCTTGAGCTTCATATCAAGCCTTTTTATTGTTTCGGGCAGAACCTCCTCCTCATTATAACACGGTACTACAAAATATACTGTCGTCATTTATCCTCACCACTCATTCAAATCCAAAAACCGAAAATTGAAAATGGAAAATTCTTTTTACAAAATTTCCCATCTTCAATTCAGCTTTTTATTATTCTACTCTTTTTATGTTGTTGCCATTAGAGTTTTCTTCCTCAACAGGCTTTTCTTCGGGATTATCCTCGGACTTCTCCTCCGCATCATCACCGAACAGCTTGCCTATATCCGCATTATTCATCTGCTCATTTTCCTTGAACTGCTCCTTCATAAGCGTTTCGGGAGCATTTAGATTATCCTCGACAGACTTATTTTCTTCTGTATCGGAAGCCTTATTCTTCTTCTCTTTTTTCTTCTTCACTTTTGCAGGAGCCTTCTCGAATTTGCCGTTTATCACATCATCGAAATCATCCTCGCTCATATCGTCAAACAGCAGTATTCCATACTCCTCCTCACGCTTTTTGAGCGGTCTGTACAATGCCATGTACAGGATGAGTATTATCACGCCTATTGCAGTAACACCCGCTCCAAGCATAAGTCCCGGAGTTTTGTATGTAAATACTATCGTTGAATCCGTATTTGCAGGTACTGCCACTGCCATGAAGCCGACATTTACCTTTTCGATATCAGCCTGCTTTCCGTTGACTGTTGCACTCCATCCGCTTTCATACGGTATACTGAAAAATACAAGCTCTCCTGTATTGCCCGTCTTTATTTTTGCAGTAAACTTATTATTCTCAAACTTCACCGAGCTGCACACAAGCTTTTTTCTTTCATTGCAGGCATTGAAATATTCAACTTGAGTATATTTATATGATGACAGCTCCTCATCATGCTTTAATATATCTTTATATTTCTCTGCCTGTTCACTTGTCAGTACCATCGACTGAAGCATAAGATGGCTTCTGTTTTTCTCTGTACAGCTCTCATATTCATCTGTTGTTACATATGTATCATATGTAAAGCCATACGGTATATAATACTCGTTCTCATATATATTATAGCCCTTCTTCTTTTTCAGGAACTTCCAGCCGGGCATTTTTGTTGTTCCCGCATTGCTTGCAAAATCCTTTGAATCAGTCGTGTTATCAAAAAGATACTTGCATGAAAGTAAGCTTCTTATTGCATATACATCTGTATTAGGTCTTGAACCGACACTTCTCTCCACTCCGACAGACTTGTAATAATCCATTACAGAACCGGGTACTATACTCTGAAATGCCTGTATCGTGGGTATCTGCCAGTACATTCCCATATTATCCATCTCATTATAGAAATCTGAACGGACATTCTTCAGATCCTTAAGCTCCTTGAACTCATTTCGGTTATTTATCGCATAGGTCTTTATATAATCATACTTATAGCTTGAATTTACAACGCCTACTCCCACAAGCACATTACCGTACAATACGATAAGAACTGACAGCATTATCGAAACCATTCTCGGAAATGCCTTTTTGGTATGCCTGAAATTAAGTGCAATTGCAAGAGCTATGAGTCCCACGAATGCCAGACCTGCCCATATCCAGAATCTGTCGGGATATTTCTCTATACCGTAGACAGTTGTTTTTACACCCTTTGTATCAGTCGATGTTGACGGCATAAGACCTATAAGACAGGTTATCAGAACTGTTGCCGAGAATGTTATCTTGAGTCCTCCCTGATAATCCGTTTCGGCATGGTCAAGACAAAGCACTGTTGCAAGCGAAAGCATAAGTGTCAGCATATAGAACCATCTTGCATAATATGCTGCATTCAGAAGCTGGAACAGGCTGTTGAATATCGGTATGAATGCCATAAGATACAGTATCGGTATAAATGATCTTAACCATCTGTGAGTCTTCAGCTTATAGAATGATAATACTCCCACCATGCTGAACAGCGGCAGCCATCCTGCAACTGATGCCCATTTTGCATTGGAATCGGGAGTGAAATTGGCATAGGCAGGCATATCAGGCGGAAACAGGAATGATTCTATTATATGCAGATATCTCTGTTCATTTGAATAGACTACTGCTCCCCAGCCATTCGGGAAATTATTCAGTCTTGAATTTTGTATTACCGCATATACAGACGGTACGATGATTATCCCTGCACACAGGAATCCTGCTATCACCTCAAGGGCAAATCTCAAAAATTCTTTTATGCTCATTCTGAAACTGCCCGTATTCATTCTTACTACCCAATATATGAAAATGAATACTGCCTGTCCCGCAAAGAAATAATAATTTACAAAAGCTGCTGCAAATATCGCAAATGCAACACAGCCCTTTTTCTTCTCATATATAAATTCATCGACCGCTGCAAGCATGAACGGAAATGTTATCATTGCCTCATGAAAATGATTGAAGAATATATTATAGATACTGAATCCCGAAAATGCGTACAGCAATGCTCCTATTATCGCATAATCCTGATTTTTCAGGTATCTCCTCAAAAATGTATATCCTGCAAGCGTTGCAAGAGCAATCTTGAGTATGAGCAGCGGAGCTATCAGAGCAGGCACTACCCTGCTCGGAAATAACAGTGTTATCCAAAAAAACGGACTTCCTATCATATAAAAGCTGTATGAGCCTATTATATTTGCTCCAAGGTCAGTCGTATAACTCCAGCCTATATTTCCCCCCAGAACCGAATCATGTATCATCTGATAAAACGGTATCTGCTGTACGTTGAAGTCCCCGTAAAAAAAGAAATATCCCTTGTTCCATATCATCCACGGCAAAAATATCAGCGTTGCAAGACACAAGCCCCATAAAAATGCTTTCAGATAATAATTATTCCTTCGGACACCTATCGGTGATCCTTGCTTTGACATTTTATTTTCCTCCTCTGTTTTTAAAACTCCCTCTATTGTACCACATCTTTTTAAAAAAATCTACATTACTCTATGTAATTTGATTTTTTTTATAGTAAATTATTTTTAGCATATCATTCGTCTTTACTGTAAATTTTTACTATATTATACCGAATTTTACTTCCAAAAATATTTATCACGACATTTTTTAATTTTTTATTTGATAATTGACTCTTTTTGATATATAATACCCTTTAGACGATTCTTTTAAGGAGATGTTCCGTTATGACCGACAACAATAATGAAAAAGAAAAGGTCTCTTTTTACAATCCATACAGGGAAAGTGACCATCACAACGACTATCGAAGAAATCCACGACCTAAAAAAAATATTTATCCTTCAAAAGCAAGATACTCTATTACA
Organism: uncultured Ruminococcus sp.; assembly: GCA_902767125.1. Taxonomy (GTDB): domain Bacteria; phylum Bacillota; class Clostridia; order Oscillospirales; family Acutalibacteraceae; genus UBA1213. The sequence goes on from CACXGJ010000275.1 coordinate 3,402, forward strand.
AAAAAACATCTTATATTCAATATTTTAGCTGTTATCATGAGCGTTGTAATGATATTGTCGGGTTCAGCCTGTCTTGTTGCCTATGCTTTTTTCAGCCGTGTGAATTACAAGGATATCGACACTGACCAGCAAAACGGTATGATCAATACAAACATCAATGATGATAAGGTAAATGCCTATAACGGCACACTTCTGAATGATCCTATGATACTTAATATCATGCTTTTCGGTGCAGATACAAGAAAAGGTCAGGTCAGCGGTCAGTCCGATACAATGATACTTTTCTCTATCGACACAAGACACAAAAAATTGAAGCTCCTCTCTATCATGCGTGATACCTATGTTGAGATACCTCAATATGAAAACAATAAAATAAATGCCTCATTCTACTACGGCGGTGCAAGCCTTGCCGTACAGGCTGTTCAACGCAACTACGGAATCAAGATCGACAGATATGCCGTTGTCGACTTCAAGAGCTTCAGAAGTATCATTGATACTCTCGGCGGTATCGACATTGAGCTGACAGAGGAGGAGATCGACTACATCAACTGGCAGTGCTGGGTAAACGGACAGGTCGATACACGAAATGAAATAGATATAAGTCAGTTCCAATTCTATGAGAACAAAGACGGCGATTATGTGACATATGTCCATCTCAACGGAAGACAGGCTCTCTGGCACGCAAGAAATCGTGGTCAGGACGGTATATGCAGTGGCGATGATCATGTGCGTACCCTGCGTCAGCGTAATGTTATAAGTATACTGATAAACCGTATGAAAAACTGTGACTTTGCCTCCGTTATGTCGATCATCTATGAAATAGGTCCCATGATAACTACAAATCTCAAGACCTCCGAGATCACCAAGCTCGTCTCAAATATCACGACATATCTCAAATATCCCATTGTTTCCGAATCCGCCCCTAATCTCTCGAATTTCGGTGTCGATTTCTACTACGACAGGATATGGATAAACGGTTATGGTCTTGAATGTATCGTCATCTATGATTGGAACTCCTTCAGAAAAAAAATCGCTGACTTCGTATTTGAAGATTCCATTTCATAAAAAAAATTGAATTTTCTGTAATTATGGTGTATAATATTCCTCGGAATAAAAATTTATAAAGGAGTGCATTTTTCAATGACTAAAATTGATATTTTTTCAGGCTTTCTCGGTGCAGGAAAAACTACTCTTATTAAAAAGCTCATCAAGGAAGGCTACAAAAATGAACAGCTTGTACTTATCGAAAACGAGTTCGGTGAGATCGGCATTGACGGCGGCTTCCTCAAAGAAGCAGGTATTCAGATCAATGAAATGAATTCAGGCTGTATCTGCTGTTCACTTGTCGGTGATTTCAGAACTGCCCTGTCAAAAGTCCTTGACGAATACCATCCCGACAGGATCATAATCGAACCGTCAGGTGTCGGAAAGCTCTCTGATGTCATCAATGCCGTAAAGACAGTTGCAAATGACGAGGTTCAGCTCAACAGCTTTGTTACCGTTGCAGATGCTTCAAAATGCAAGGTATATATGAAAAACTTCGGTGAATTTTACAACAATCAGATCGAAAGTGCAAGTACAATAATATTGAGCAGAACTCAAAATATCTCTGATGAAAAGCTCAATACTGTGCTTGAGCTTCTCCGCCGGCACAATGACAAGGCTGCTATTGTTACTACTCCATGGGATGATATCACAGGTGAACAGATACTTTCTGCAACAGAAGGAAAGGCTTTGCTTACAGTTAATGATATACATGATGAAGACGAATGTGATGATCCCGAATGTGAGTGTCACCATCACCATCATCATGACCACGACCATGAGCATGAACATCACCATGACCACGACCATGAACATGAACATGACCATCATCACCATCATCACCACCATGCTGATGAAGTATTCACAAGCTGGGGCAAGGAAACTGCAAGAAAATATACCAAAGAGGAAATTTCAGATATTCTCAATGCCCTTTCCGATTCCGAAAAATATGGTCTTGTTCTTCGTGCAAAGGGAATCGTTCCTGCTGCTGACGGCTCATGGATACATTATGACTTCGTTCCCGAGGAATCCGACATCCGTACAGGCTCTGCCGATTATACAGGACGAATTTGTGTCATAGGCTCAAAGCTCAATGAATCAGAGCTTGAAAAGCTCTTTAAACTTGCTTAAAATCCGAGGTGAATCAAATGCCAAAAAAACCTATTCCCGTCTATCTCTTTTTGGGCTTCCTCGACAGCGGTAAAACCAAATTCATCCACGATACCCTTTGCGATCCCCGTTTCCAGAACGGTGACAAAACTCTCGTTATTCTCTGTGAGGAGGGCGAGGAGGAGCTTGACACCTCCAAATACAGAGGCGGTAAAAATGTTACCGTCATTACCATTGAAACACAGGAACAGCTTACAACTGCTTTCCTTGAAAATGCTCTGAAAAAAGCCCGTGCCGAAAGAGTCTTGATAGAGTATAATGGTATGTGGCTTTTGGATGCTCTCGGAAAGGTTCTTCCTGAAAATTGGCAGATATATCAGATAATGATGATGGCTGACTCGAATACCTTTGAAATGTACAACAGCAATATGCGTCAGCTTGTCTATGACAAGATAAGCGTGGCCGAGCTGGTCGCTTTCAACAGATATTCTGACAATGTCGATAAGATGAATCTGCATAAGATCGTCCGTGCAATAAATCGCCGTTCTGCTATAATATATGAACATCCTGACGGCTCTGTTGATGAGGATGATATAGTTGATCCGCTTCCCTTTGACATCAATGCCGATATCATAGAAGTACAGGACACCGATTTCGGTCTTCTGTATATGGATGCTATGGACAAGCCTCAAAACTATGACGGAAAGACCATCAAATTCAAGGCTCTCATTGCAAGAAGTCCACGTATGGGAAATGATACTTTTGTCGGAGGTCGTTTTGCCATGACCTGCTGTGTCGAGGATATACGCTATGTAGGCTTCCTGTGCAAGTGGGACAAGGCTTCAACTCTTGCAAACAAGGGCTGGTACAATATAACTGCCGATGTAAAGGCTGTCCGTGACCAAATGTTCGGAAATGAGACAGGTCCGATGTTCTTTGTAAAGGATGCTTCACCTGCCCAAAAGCCTGACGAGGAAACCGTTTATTTCTCATAATACAACAAAAAATCCTCTTGGAGCATATCCGCTCCAAGAGGATGATTTTTTTACAGAAGCTCTATCTGTGGTATCCAGTAATCGGGTATGTAAAAGCCGTCATACGAATCTACCGTTATATTCAGATCATCATCTATGCTTACATTATATATAAGCTGATATACTATATTCGTATCCGATGGTGATGAACAGGACAGCGTTATCGTTGCAAAGCCTTTGCGAAGTGCATTGAATGTAAATGTTTGTCTGTATACCTTTTCAGTTCCCGAAAGCTCTATTACATTGCCGTTGCTTATATCGCATTTCCAACTGTAGCCATCGGGGGCAAGTGCCATGTTTACCTCAAACGGTCTTGTCACCTGATGGATTTCAGGTATATCCCCGTCAAAATATATTCCGCTGACATCCTCCACTGTATAGTTCAGATGCCTGTCAACGGATATTTTATAGCTTATATTATATATTTTTCCGCTGTATGACTCATACTTCATCTTTATCTCGGATTCACCCGACTTTACGGTTTTAAAATAATACCTTACTGTTATTGATGAATCAAGAACACTCATACTCCTGTATTCTTCCTTTTCGGAAAATCTTATCACATCTTTATCCGAAATATCAAAGCTCCACTGATATGGTGCTGAAACAGGTGCTTTCAGGTCGATATAAAATTCCGAAGGTGTCTTTATTCCCTCATTC
>CACXGJ010000276.1 GCA_902767125.1 uncultured Ruminococcus sp.
TGCTTTGTCAGTTTATGATATAATATATAAGGTGATGGATTTGAAGAAAATAATAAAAGTGACGGTTTGGGTGACAGAGTTTATATTGAAATATATCTGTCTGGCAATATTGGTATTGGTATTTTTATTTGGCTTATATGTCGAAACAGATAAATATAATATCATATCACAGGCGGACAATTCAAAATATCAATCCTACAAGCCTGTTTCGGACGATACACTTTCATTTGAACAGATGAAAGCATTGAACAATGATATTATCGGCTGGCTGACAATCAATGATACGACTATCGACTATCCGATTGTACAGGGAAAAACAAATGATACATATATTAACCGAACTGTTTTAGGGGAATTTTCTCTGACAGGCTCGATTTTTCTGGATTTCAGAAATAAAAGTGACTTTACGGATACCCTATCCATTGTTTACGGTCACAATATGATAGGCAACGCAATGTTCGGCGGAATAGACCTTTTCAGAGAAAAAGCATATTTTGACAGTCACCGAACAGGTACTCTGTATTGTAACGGCAACTATTATGATATAAATATATTTGCCTGTTTTCGGGCAAACGGCTATGATACAAATATCTATCAGCCGAGTCTTAAATCCGATCGTGTACACCAATGGCTCGGATATGTCCGTGAAAATGCCATTTACATTGAAGATTCTGTTCCCGAAAATATGCCGATTCTTTTGTTGAGTACCTGCTCATCGGAAACAACGGACGGCAGAACACTGCTTGCCGCATCATTCAAAAAAGGAAAACCTCCTGCCAAAATAAAGGAAGATGATGAAGCGGGCTTTTGGATACATATTCCAAGTATTCATATAGATGAATTGAACAGCACGCATTTATTGATAGGGATAACGATATGGCTTTTGGTGACAATTATTTTTACACTGCTGAAAGGGAAAGGAAATAAAAATGACTCTCAAAAACGAGAAGAAAGTAAATAAAAAGCTCCCCAAAGACAGTATTTGGTGGGATATTATCGGGTTAGTGATAAAGATCGGCTGGATAGTATTGTTCTTTGCGGTAGTATTTGTATTTTTTATAGGTGTAACAGTCAATAATGGCGTGAGTATGATGCCGTCATTCCATGACAGGGATGTTATATTTTATTATCGGTTGGCAAATGATTTTAAAGCTGATGAAACAGTGGTTTATGAGGGCAAAAACGGAGAGCTGATAACAGGTCGTATCATTGCCCGTCATGGAGATACAGCGGATATCACTTCAGATGGTGTCAAAATCAACGGTTATTACAGAAATAAGGATTATATTTTAGGTGAAACTGTTCTTTTTGATGGGGGAATGAAATTTCCTGTTACGCTATCTGACGGACAGTATCTGATACTCTGTGATAATCGTTCCGAGCCTTCAGACAGCCGTATTTTCGGAATCATCACGCAAAATCAGATAAAGGGCAGGATTATGCTTTCAATACGCCAAAGGGATTTTTAAAATCAAAGTTGAGCTGTACAGCGTTGAACACGTCTGTGACAGTTCGACTTTTTTTATTTTTTCAAAGAAAAATTTAAAATCATATTGACATGGAAGAATCAATAGTATATAATGTGTATAATGTATATATACAATTTTAGGGGATAGTAAAAATGGATATTATTATCAGCAATTCTTCGGGAAAGCCTATCTATGAACAGATAACTTCTCAAATAAAGGAAATGATAATGAACGGCTCTCTGAAGGCAGGGGACGCTTTGCCTTCAATGAGAACTCTCGCTCAAAGCTTGAGAATAAGCATCATAACTACAAACAGGGCTTATGAGGAGCTTGAAAAGGACGGTTTTATTGAGTCTTTCACCGGAAAGGGCAGTTTTGTAAAGGCTCAAAATCAGGAATTAGTGCGTGAGGAAGGTCTGCGTCAGATAGAAGAATATTTCAGGCTTGCGTGTGATAAAGCCAAAATGTTCAATTTAGATATTGATGAATTGACAGAGCTTCTCAAAATGCTGTATGAAGGAGAATGAATATGGAAAATGCAATCGAAATTAAAGACCTTACCAAAAAATATGACGGCTTTACACTCGACAATATCAGCTTTAATGTGCCAAAGGGCAGTATCATGGGCTTCATCGGTCAGAACGGTGCGGGAAAAACTACTACAATAAAACTCCTCCTCAATCTCATAAAAAAAGACAGCGGAACTATTAATATGCTCGGTCTTGACCTCGATAAAAACGAATATCAAATAAAATCCCAAATTTCAGCAGTATTTGATGAAATACCTTTCCATGAGGTCCTCAATGCAAATCAAATCTCTGTGATACTCTCGGATGTCTTTGAAAATTGGGATAAGCAGACCTATTTCAATTATCTTGATAGATTTGCACTCCCACGTAAAAAGAATATCGGTTCTTTTTCAAAGGGCATGAAAATGAAACTGCAAATTGCAGCAGCACTCTCACATAATGCAAGATTACTTATCATGGACGAGGCTACAACAGGTCTGGATCCTGTTGTCAGAAATGAAATTCTTGATATATTCATGGAATATTTACAGGACGAAAACAACAGCATTTTACTGTCATCTCATATAACGAGTGACTTGGAAAAAATCGCCGATATGGTCACCTTCATTGACAAAGGAAAAATACTTTTAACAGGCGGTAAAGATGATATTGTTGAAAATCATGCCGTTATCAAGTGCAAAAAAGATGATTATAAAAACATTGAAAGTGCTGATATAGTCAGTGCAAGAATAACGGATTTCGGTGCGGAAGTTATGATACACGACAGGAAAAAGTGTGAGAAAAAATATTCGGGCTTGACTATCGACAATACTACTCTTGAA
>CACXGJ010000277.1 GCA_902767125.1 uncultured Ruminococcus sp.
AATTTTTTATGAAAACAATGTCAACTGTTTTTGATGAAATAAAAATAACAGGTTGGGTAAGTTAATACCCAGCCTGTTGTAATTTTTTTACCAGCTTATGCAAGAGGGATTCGGGAAACCGTATTTGTTTCTTCTGCCGTCTGATGTATAATCGCCGTAGAGGAACATTTCAAGTTCATCAGCACGTCTGTAGAGTAAGCCGTAGTAGCATACACCGCCTGCATGATGATATGCGAGCATTTCATTGATAAGAGCGTTTCTGTTGACATAGTTGAGGTCTCTGCCTGTTTGAGAGCCGCCGCTTGAAGTTACATTAAGGTATGTACTGCTGCAATAGCCCGTCTGTCCCGAAGAAGTTTTGACTTTGTACCATACGGTATTGTACTTGTTGTTGTCTACGATTTCAACAGTTTCTCCGCTTTTGAGGAGAGTAATGACGCTTGCGGAAGATGATGGGCTTTGACGGAGATAGAGACCGCTGCTTGCCGTAACTTTGCCTGTCATTTTGCCGGTTTGTAAAGTGCCATAGGAATTGAGGAGGATATTTTTGAGATTTGACGAATTTGTCCAGCCGGTGCCGAGGTTGTAGGAGAAGCTGACAAGGGCATCAAACTGCTGTTGGTTGAATCTGACATTGTTGTTAAGGAGCATCTGATTTACCTTTGAAGTATATACATCGTTGTTCACAGCGTTGACGAGAAGGGCGTAGCCTTCATTTTTTGTGAGATGGTCATAGAATTTTTCGCCTTCCCATACGACATATCCGTGAGCGATTGTAGGAATATTGTTTGCGAGAGTATCATAGGTGATGTTTGATACAAAGCCTTCTTTTTCTGCAATGAACTTGATAAGACCGTCACTTGCACGGAGCTTTTCAAGACCTGTTTGGGTGTGTGAGGTTTTGGAGGTAACATAAACATCACTCACAGCATCATCACACGTTTTACATTGATTATTCTTTTTAGCATAGGCAGTAGTTTTGAATGTGCCTGCCTGACTTGTCTTGAAAGCACCTTCCCAGACATAGGTGTTGCCGTCGGCAGTCTTTTTTGTAGCATTGACCTTAAGTATCTTACTGCCCATAGTTACGTTGAAATATACACCTTCAACGGTTTTGTCGGTTATTGCAACAAGAGTCACATTTTGATTGAGTGTAGCGGAGTTTGGTGAAGAATAGGCGAATCTTACAGGCTCGGCTTCAGTGACCGTAACGACACATACAGCGGTATTTCCATACTTGTCGGTATATGTTACAGCGACCTTTCCGGGATTTTTGGTTTCGATGAAGCCGTCACGGACGGTAGCGATATTTGTATCGGTAGTACCCCAATAAGAAGCGTTGTAGCCCTTTATGTAGATAGTCTTGCCGGCAGAGGTCGAGGCGGTATATCTTGAGAGACGTACATTTCCGCTTGAAACGGCATTGACCTTGACATTGCATCGTGCAAAGATCTTTCCTGTGGAGTCGGAGGCAGTTATAACAGCAGTACCGCTTGAAAGACCGCTGACTCTGCCGTTGTTAACGCTTGCGACATTGTTGTTGCTTGAAGACCATTTTATCTGCATTGAGGAATTGGATTTTTTAGCGGTAAGCAGGACAGACGAACCTACATTGACATTGGCATTTGATTGAGAGAGCGAGATGGAGTCCTTGTTGTTCACGGATACCTTGCATACAGCGGATATAAGAGAAGTGGAGTCGTAGGCAATGATATTTGCATCACCTGCCGAAACAGCGGTTATTTTACCGTTGGCATCGACCGTTGCGACATTGGTGTTTGAAGACTTGAATTTGACATTTTTACTGCCTGTATTTGTAGAGAACGTAAGTGTATAGGTATTTCCGACAATCAAGGATTTTGAGGTATCGGAGAGAGTTATTGAAGTATATTCTGTTTTAACTGTGGTAATGGTACATTTGGCAGTTTTCTTGGTTTTGGAGTCAGTTGCAGTTATAACAGCCTGACCTGCTGAAATTGCAGTGACCTTTCCGTTGGAATCGACCTTTGCTACTTTATTGTTTGAGGTCGTCCATGTAACAGTACCCTGATTTGAAGAAGCCTTGAGTGTAAGGGACTTTCCCACAGCAATCTTTTGTGAAGCAGCCGAAAGTGTGATATTGGCGGAGGTTGTTGTAACGGAGGTGTTTGAAGATGATACGAATTGTATGTAGTCTGTGTATACATAGCCTGTCGTACCGTTTTGGAGCTTTACATAAGCCCATGAAGTACCCGAAAATCTGATGACATCTATTTTGGTATTCTGTGGTATGGTTGTGATGATGTTGTAGTTGGTGCCTGCACCGCTTCTCACGTTCAGTGCGGCAGTTGTAACGGCATCTGTCGTTATGTCAAGATAATCTGCAAAGCAGTAGCCCGTTGTACCGTCAGAAAGCTTTACCTTGAGCCAGTTTGAATTTGACGCTTCAACTACATTCAAAGTCGTGTTTTGGTCAATGACCTTGACAACATTGTAGTTAGTACCTGCACCTTTTCTCAAATTAAGGTCGGCAGTGGTTTTTGCATATACATTGTCATATGCGGAAACTGTCAGTGCAGCAGCCATTGATGAAGCAATGAGTGCCGAGCATGATATTACGGCAAGAACTTTTTTTAATTGTGATTTCATTAAAATGTAACCCTCTTTTCTTTTCTTACAAATTTTAAACCTTCGTATCATAATTGTAACAATTATTATTATATAACTGTAAAAAATATATTGCAAGTGCTTTGAGGTTAGAAATAATTTGTCGCTTATAGTATATAATGCACAAAGGAATCAAAAAACAAATAAATATTGACATCGTTAAAATAAAAAATTATAATATAGTAGTCTAAATATATGTGGAGGAAAGTCAAATGGCAGTTATAAAAGCAGAAAATTTAGGTCTTGTTTACGGAGCAGGAACTTCCTTTGAAAAAACTGCTCTTTCAGAGGTCAGCTTTGAAATAGATAAGGGTGAATTTATAGGTATCATAGGACATACAGGTTCAGGCAAATCGACTCTTGTTCAGCTGCTGAACGGTCTTTTAAAGCCCACAAGCGGAAAAGTATACCTGAATGACAAGGATATCTGGGAGGAGCCGAAAAAAATAAGAAATGTGAGATTCAAGGTAGGCATGGTGTTCCAGTATCCCGAGTATCAGTTGTTTGATGAGACGGTATATAAGGATATTTCATACGGACCGAAGAATATGGGACTGAATGAGCAGGAGATTGATGAAAGGGTAAAAAAAGCGGCAGAATTTTCGGGGCTGAAAAAGGAGCTTCTGGATAAATCACCGTTTGACCTGTCGGGTGGTGAAAAGAGAAGGGCAGCCATTGCAGGAGTCATTGCAATGAATCCTGAAGTGCTGATACTTGATGAGCCGACAGCAGGACTTGATCCGTTGGGCAGAGATGCTCTTTTGTCGCAGATAAGGGATTATCATGATGCGAATGGAAATACAGTCATTCTTGTATCCCACAGCATGGAGGATATAGCAAGAGTTGCCGACAGGATACTTGTGATGGATCACGGTAAAAAATTGATGCTCGATACACCGAAAAATGTATTCTCAAAGGGCAGGGAGCTTGAAAAAACAGGCTTGAGAGTTCCGCAGGTTACAAAAATAATGATGCTTCTCAAGGAAAAGGGGATACCTGTCGATCAAAATATACTCACCGTGGAGCAGGCTTTTAATGAAATAATAAACTATCTTGGAAGTAAGGCGGAGGGATAAGCTATGGTAAGAGATATAACATTGGGGCAGTTCATGCCGGGAAAGTCGATCATTCACCGTTTGGATGCCCGTTCAAAGATACTGCTCCTGATAGCATACATAGTTTTTATATTTGCAGCTCAAAATTATGTTTCATTATTGCTTATAACATTGTCATCATTGCTGATAGTATTTTTGACAAGGATAAAGTTCATGATGTATTTAAAGAGCATGAGAGTGATATTATTTGTCGTGATATTTACGGGTATACTCAATATTTTTTACGGTACGGGAAATGTCCTGTGGGAATGGCAGTTTATAAGGATAACTGACGGGGGCTTGAGCAATGCACTGTTTGTGACAATAAGGATATCGACTCTTGTAATGGTCAGCTCTATACTTACGTTCACTACTTCACCGTCTGATTTGACGGATGCTTTGGAGAAGATAATGAAACCGCTGACAGTGTTTCATGTAAAGGTGCATGAGATAGCAATGATGATGACGATAGCCTTGAGATTCATACCTGTGCTTCTTGAGGAGACGGATAAGATAATGAATGCACAAAAGGCAAGGGGTGCGGATATGGAAAGCGGTGGAGTGATAAAAAGGATAAAGGCATTGATACCTGTATTGATACCGCTGTTTGTATCATCATTCAGACGGGCAACCGATCTTGCGATGGCAATGGAATGTCGCTGCTATAACGGCGGCAGCGGCAGAACAAGAATGAAGCAGCTTAAATTCACGCTTACAGACCTGACAGGACTGCTGTTTTGTATAGTGATATTTACAGGTGTGATACTTTGCAATATATATTTTCAGATGGTGATGATATGAGGAATATATTGATAAAAATGAAGTATGACGGCAGTAATTATCACGGCTGGCAGATACAGAAAAATGCAGTGACCGTTCAGGAAACATTTCAGAATGCCCTTCAGAGCATTATAGGAGAGTGTCCCGAAATAAAGGGCTGCAGCAGGACGGATTCGGGAGTTCATGCAAATATGTATTGTCTCAATTTCCATACGGAGCATAGTATCAACTGTTGTCGACTGATATATGCTCTGAACAGCAGGCTTCCGAAGGATATAGCAGTATTTCAGGCATTTGATATGCCCGAAGATTTCCATGCAAGATATTCATGTATCGGCAAGGAATATATATATAAGATATGGAACAGCAGGATAAGAGATCCGTTTTTGAACAGCTATGCCCTGCATTATTGGTATGATATGGACATTGACAGAATGAACGAGGCTTGTGAGTACCTGAAAGGAACGCATGATTTCACATCCTTCTGTACAGTTGACAAGCACCGTGAGGTAGCGGATTTTCACCGTACAGTGACCGATCTTGAGGTCATGAGGGAAGGCAATCTTGTCACGGTAAAAATACAGGCTGACGGATTTTTATATAATATGGTAAGGATAATAGTGGGAACGCTTTTGAATGTATCGGAGGGGAAGTTTGAGCCGTCTGATATGACGGATATTATAAATGCACTCGACCGTACAAGATCGGGAGCAAAGGTTCCGCCGCATGGTCTGTATCTGAATAAGGTCATTTATTGACAGAAGGGGAAATATATGAAAAAAAGCAGAGAGTATATAAACAGTCTGAAGAAAGGGAATGAAAGAGAGCATTTAAGCTATGAGGATGAGCCGCTGAAAGATCTTAATGACGATGAGCCGTTGCCCGAACACGCCACAAGGCATTTTTTCAAGGTATTTCTGATAATATTTATTTCCGTGGTGCTTGTTGTGGCCTGGGCGAATATAGATAAGCTGACACCCGATAATATATCTCATTGGATAGAGTATGATCTTTTGGGCAAAAACGAAGGTGAAGGTTATCCTGCGAGCTTTTCGGGAGCAGATGTCTGCACGGATAATTTTGATTTGATGGACGGAGCCCCCGTGTACTGTACTGAAACATCAGTCGCTGTTCTCAATCCCAATGCGGGAAAATATCAGAGCTTCAGTCATGCGTTTGCCAATCCTGCCTTGAGTGCCAATTCAAATTATTCCATGATATATAACATAGGTGCAACAGGCTATACGATAATAAACAGAAATAGTATCGTCAGAAGTGACAGTGCAGAGAATAATATTTTCTGCGGAGATATATGTCCTGACGGGATTTACTGCCTTCTTACGAAGAATGACAATTATCTCGGAAAGCTGACAGCATACAGAGCAGATGGTCTTGAGATGTATACATATTCCTTTGCGGATTTTTATGTAAACAGGGTATCAATAAACAGGAATGGCAGCCGTGCTGTGGTATCGGGAATTTCCGCCAAAAACGGAGGACTGCTTTCCGCAATATATGTGTTGGATTTTTCACAGAGCAGCTATATGCAGAAATATGAATTTGATGATGTATATATATATGATATCAAGTATCTTGATAACGGAAATGCAGTTGCAGTTGCAGACAAAGCAGCCTATTATATAGATATAGGGAAAGGCTCGAAAAAAAATATAGATTATCATTCAAGGTTCATAACAGGCTATGACCTGAACAGGCAGAACGGTATGATAATGTCACTGTCGGCAAAGCCTGACGGCAGGGAATGTGATATCATGATGGTGAATGCCGAAGGAGATGTCCTGTCGGAAATATTTACGAGCAGAAAAATCATTTCAGCCGATTACTCAAACGGAAATACAACAGTTCTTTTTGATGACGGTGAGATGACAGTATATAACTCAAAGGGCAAAAAGCTGTCATCGGTGGTTCTTTCGACCGATGCAAGAAAAGTGAAAATTTCCGATAAAAGAATATATGTTTTGGGCAAGAGCAACCTTTACTGCATCAGACAGGAAAATGACGGAGAGCTTCGTATCGAAAATAAAAATTCGGATAAAAATAAATAATATTTGCGAAAAATCTATTGACAAAGTGCTTTTTAATAATTATAATAGGAAAAGGCGTTTTGAGTGATTCGGCGGAGGTGGACTTTATGATTCTTGAGCTGAAAAAAATATTCCTTAACGAGAATGAGAGCCTTTCAACGCATGAGGAAATGGTATTTTCCGATATGCGGGAAAATTTTAAAAGTCCTGTTTCTGTCGATATTTCTGTAAGAAACAGAGCGGGACTCGTTGTGTTTGAGGCTGAAGCAAGATTTACCTACAGTGCAGACTGTGACAGATGTGCCGCCTTTACGGAGAAGGACTACGCCTTTAGATTCAGTCATATTCTCGTCACAGGGCTTTCCGATGAAAGCAGTGATGACTATATACAAGCACCTGACTATAAGCTCGATACTGTGTCTTTACTCAGAGATGATATTCTTTTGGAACTGCCGTCAAAGTTCCTTTGCAAAGAATCCTGTAAGGGCTTGTGTCCGAAGTGCGGAAAAAATCTTAATGAAGGG
>CACXGJ010000278.1 GCA_902767125.1 uncultured Ruminococcus sp.
ACGTCTGCTTTCCTCAATTTGATGTGTAATGTGATGTGATTTGCCCTTTGCAAGAATCAGTGAAACAGGCTCTTTGTTACGTCCCATGATATCACCTCTCATTAAATTGATATAGTTTTTTTTGGAATAAACGGATTTTTTTCTACAGAAAGGTCCCCGTGCGATGTACTTGCAAAAAATCTCAAACTTTTTTGACTACCCCTTGCCTATCTCTGTTTGTTGTGACAGCCCGTACAAATTGGTATGAGATTATTGAGATTGAAACGCTCGTCCCAATCGGTGTTTATCGGCTTAATATGATGCACTTCAACCGCCAAGCCTCCGCATATCGCACATTTATATTCAGCTTTTGCAAGCACAGTCTTTGACAAGGTTTTCCATTCCTTTGAATGATAAAATTTATCCGACTTCTTGTTGCGAATACGCTTGTTATATATCTTGTCATTCACTTTACGGCTTTCATTCACTTTCGACAGACATTCATCACATAAATTCCTGCCGTTGTACAGCATTATCTTGCCGCATTTTGTACAATACTTACTTAACATATCAATCACCAAACACAAAAGCCCATTCCCAAAACGGGAACAGGCTTTTTTCAGAATCATTACTTGGAGGATATTTCTCTCAAACTTCAACAATACTATTTTAGCACATTGTAATATAACATAGTATAACATTTGGTGTCAAAAATTCAGATATTTTTTTGTTCATTATGTCATATTGTTTTCTTTACGAAAAATATTGAGTGCCTGACCATGCCAGCGACATATTGTCATATATGTTTTATCTGACTTTTCCGCAACCTGCTCAAACGTATATCCGTTTATGTAAATGTCAGTCAGCAAAGAAATAAACTTCCTGTTGCAGACCTTTTCGATTTTGTCATGAGCTTCTGCTTTAAGGTCAACAAGCCTGTCGATTTCCGCATTGATGACGTTGTTCAATTCAATAATCTTATCGACAATCTTCATGCTGTCGGAACTGTTGGAAGTCTGCACTTTGTCTTTATCATACGCAATGCCCCTGATACTCTCCGCATCATGCCTGAGTCTGTCAAGTTCTGCCTGTTTGGCATTTATCGCCTTGTCGAGATACTTTATACTTCTCAGATATTCCTTTGCCGTCACCTTTTCAAACCTCTTTTCCGTCTGTCAATTTAAGATTTTTCTGCTCTCCTGTTCCATGCTTTTACAGCGTCTTGACGTTTCATATACCAATTTGTCCATACTTTGCATTTCTCACACTTTACGGAATATTCAGGGCTAACACCAGGGTACACCAATTCAACATGGGCTTTCCCATTGCAGAACGGGCAAGGTTTAAGCTGTTCCATGTTTACTACACCTGCCATTCCATTCAAAACCAAAGTCTGTACGCTTGATTTTACATTTCGGCTGACCGCCTTTCCAGAATACAAGACCTTCTTCATGATGTTCCATAAGCCATTTGCGTATACCCTCAAATGTTCTTGCAACGTCTACGATTATTTTGCCGTGAGGTGTAAGGAAATCCCAAGTCAGATTGTAAGGATTCCCCTGAAAGTGTATGCCGATAGCCTCGTATGTGCCGTCACAAAGTGGGGTAAGCCTTTTTGCACGGTCATAAGCCGCCCAGAACCACTTGTCAGCAGGATTATTTCTGTCGCACTTCACCCAACAGGGCAAATGTCCCGTTATCAGATCCGCTTCTTCCTGACACTTGATAGCACCATCAGGAACAGGCTTGCCGTGTTTGGCATCGTAACGCTTGTAAAACTCACCGTTAATAATAGCACAGCAAGCACCATCAAATTTTATCGTTGCGATTCCCTCACCGTTCAGCACCCATTCCATACCTTTTGTTACAACAGGCTTTGCCCTTGCTGTATGGTCAAGAAAATCTCTTTCAAACAGTGTTGGTATCTTTTTCATTTATATTTCCTCCTCTTGCCGTAATGCTGTTTGGATAAAACTCTGTTTACATAATCCCTGTACGATAAAGGACAATAACAAACTTTTGCAAAATCATAATAACTTTCAATCCACATCTTCTTCACTCTCCTGTTCCTCGTCAATCTCAACGTCAAGCTGTACTTCCAAGTAATTCTTGATAAACTCTAATGCAAGAGCTTTACCGTTGCCGTAGGGCATTTCTATTATCTCACTCATTGCTTATTCTCCTCCGGCAATTCAAAAGATAAGCTCAACAGGTACTCAATTACTTTCAGCATGGAAAACCTTGTAAAACTGTTGTGTGTTGGCATTTTCATCACTTTGTAAATCGCCATACCCTTTTCTTCGTCCGTGTATTCTTCACTATCGATATGTTCAAATATATAGCACGCTTCACCTATTTTCATTTTCTATCGTCCTTTCCTGCGACTGCACAAAGAGCCGCTGCAAAATATCCTACTATTGCTCCAACAAACATTCCGCCTATGAAACTCATTTTTAACACCTCTTTTATTTTTCTTTATCCGCATAATGCAGGGTTTGCATAGTTGATACATACTTTTTATATATTTTGAATTTTAATTTTCATATGAAAGGTATAGTATAACCCTGCAAACCCTGCATTATTCTTTCAGAGAATTTTATTTATTGCCAATCGTTACAGAATATGGCTTGTATTCATCAGTCAATTCTATTCCGCTGTAATACAATCCGTCAGGTCTTTTGACTTTTTCATATCTTTGCACCATTTCCTTGCCAAACTTTGTATTTGACATCTGGTATTCGCCATACTGACTGCACCAATTTGTGTATATTCTATACAAGTCACTCGCTTTAACAGACTTTGCAAACGCTTTTTCCGTACATTCATCAAGAAATCTTGATACTACGTCCATCTCTTTTTTATATTCTTCTACTGCCTGCTGTACCGCTGAAGGCATCTCTAAACCTTCTTTGTTATACATTGCAAGCCCTCTCAATGCCCATGTAAATATCCCGTCAAGCTCCTGCATCAGCTTTTCCGTCAACTGCTTATCCACTTCATTTTCAGGTATTACGACAGTGAACGGTATCATGTGTACT
>CACXGJ010000279.1 GCA_902767125.1 uncultured Ruminococcus sp.
CCGTCATTGTCTATTATCCTGACACGGATATGATCCTTTGCAGGCTCATCCGTATAGAAAAGCTCTCTTTCAAGTATTTTTATATTGCTTGTGATATAATCCTCTTTTTTGAAAGTGACGGTTACAATGGATATCCTTACATCATTTACCTTGCTTTCATCAACAATCGTAGACCAATAGCCTGAATAAAAGCTGAAATCCTCCTCGTTTTCATTCCCGTTATCGTACACGTCTATCTGAAAGCCTACTGTTGTTGCACGGATATTCCTCGGTACAAAGAGAGATATCTCCGTCTTTTCTTTCAGGTCATATTCCTTTGAGGGATAAAATTCTTTCAGGATTTCAGCCCCGTCATGATAATGACCGAACATCGTTATCTTGAATTTGCCCTTGCATACGAGATTCAGCTCGATATCACCTGCATTCGTATATTTTTTCCACTTGCCTATCGAAAAGCTGTTGAAATAGGTGAAAAATTCCACGAAATCTCCTGCTTTGAGGTTAAACGAGGACTGTATTTTATCATACTCGAACTTATCGCCACGGTACATCATTCCAAGATGATCTTCAAGATACTTATTGCTTTTAAGAATAATATTTTGCAGTTTAAACTTTATATTGCTCATTTCTAAAATTCCCTTTCACAATACATTTTAAAGATAATTTTTAAGCCATTCCGCAGATATTTCACGCTGTTCATCAAGCAGTTTATTTACTTTATTGTAGCGTATCGGCATTCTGAACAAATACTCTTTTACCCTGAAATCGTCCTCTGTAAATATGATCCTTTCATCTATACCGAGCGAATTGAGCATTGCATAGGCTCTTATTGTGCATGGATCATTTTCCGAACCGACAAATACAAACGGTTTATTGAAAAGTACAGCAAGGCTCACTGCACTTACATCATCTGTTATAACAAATTCGGACTTGATGATATAATATATCCAGTCCTCGATCCTGTTGTTGTTTGTACATTCAAGACCAAGTTTAGCCCTTGATCTTTCCCAGTTTCCGAGATCGGTGAAGTTCCTCATCGGACTTGACGATCTTTCGGCAGCTATCTCATTTCCTCTTATAACAAGCTGTTTTTTTCTTGGATCACTGTTTTTGATATACGAGAAAACAAAGCTTTCTGCCGCTTCGACTTTCCTTGCATCAGACCTTTCCGCAGCCTTTTCAAATACGCTCCTGTCGCACATGAGTATCGGATTCAGAACTACCTTCGGCTCAATACCGAGATTCTGTCCCATTACTTCAGCATCTCTGTAGTCTCCTACGGATATCCCGTCAAATCTTTTGAGATAATCTATGCAAAGCTTTTTTTCCTCTCCGTAAGGTCCTGTGTAATCACCGCCAAAGCCTGCTGCATAGGCGATCTTCCTTTTATTATCCGAGACACCTTCAAAATAATAATGGAAATTCGCCTCTTTTCCGCAACGCTCATAGCTCCAGACATCCCCCGAACCCAAAATATATATCTCACTGTCTTTTTCTATTTTATTGAAATCCTCCGAGTTGTAGCAAACGGGGGCTACATTGCAGTTTTTGGAAATGAACGAAGCAGCCGCACCTTCCACAGTATTCTTATCTCTCCAAAGTTGGAATGGTTTGTTCAGCATCAATACATCATAGCCGTTTGCTTCAACCATCTTTGCAAGTGCAAATGCCGACATGACAATGCCATAATCGGGCATGAACCACAATGTATCAAGTGCTGCCTGTTTTTTAAGACTTTTGTTTTTTTCTTTACTCATTCTTAAAGTTCCTCCTGCGATCAATGATCATATCTTTTATACAAATACTTCAAAGATAACGGGCTTATCCGTTTCAGCGAAAAATTCCGAAATATTGCCGTCAAATCCCTCTTTATCATGCGAGGAAATATATTTGAAACCGACAGCCCTTGTAAGTGCCTCAACTGCATTCATTTTATGAGGGATGATATTATTTTCACCGAATTTTTTCGCTGCACCCGCACCGCCGTCATTCAACAGCATTATATGAACATTGCTCTTTATTTCGGAAACGCATATTGCATTCATATCCTTTATAAATTCATTTTCGTCTATTATAAGATAGCTTTCCCTGCTGTCAGCCGCCGCCTGTCCCAAAAATGCCGATACAGCACCCGAACCGCCATTGGTCTTGGTTGTTGCAAATACAGCGGCACTCGGTTTGAGTGCAAACCTGTTCACATAATCCATAGCCTTTCCTGTACCCAGATTCAGAACGATATCGTCAGGCATTCCTATGACAAACCTTTCGACTGCATACAATTTTGAATATCTGCCCGTATGAGGCGGAACACATCTGTCACATTCATCCTTCCAGACACTGTAATACACATTGTTATTGACCGCATCACCTGCAAATCTTACAAACTTTCTGAAGAACGTTCCGACCGAACATTCAAACAATCGGAGTGTATTGTGATATATATCAACTATTTCTCCGTTTTCGGATACATTCCAATGACCTACCGCAAGTCCTTTTGACATGAGTTTCTTTACTATCCTGTCCGAGAAGGAGTTCTGTCCTCCGACTGTTATCACAGCATCTGCCCAAAGATTGTCACAGAAATCACTGTCACTCAAGCCGTTTATCACATCATTGGGTATCAATGCCTTGTCACAGTTCAGATTCGACAGGGTATCCTTTATGATGACACAATTATATTTATCCGCAAATTCATTTACAGCTTCCTCATCCTGCTTTGAAAGAGGTCTGTTCTGTCCGTATATGACAAGTATTTTCTTAAGCTGTTTGAGCCTGTCAGCCCTTGCCTTCCACACACTGTCACCGCTTATGGTCGTTATCTTGTCTATTGTTTTCCTGTTTTCAAGAGTCATATCCTCATTATTGAATGAATGGTCGATATTGCTTTCAACAGGTATATTTATATGCACAGGTCCTTTTGAATGATGTTCAAGCTCAAGTATCGCATCACATATATCTCGTCTTAACTCCCATTCCGAAAATTCATCGAACCTTGTTGTAAGGGTAAAGCTCTTTTTGACCGAGGTTCCGAATATATCATTTTGAGGGATAGCCGTCCAATCCCCCTGACCTGAACAGTATGAGCGGTCAGCTGTCACTGCAAGTATCGGGATATGCTGTATTTTAGCCTCACGCAGAGCAGTCATACATTGAGCCGTTGATGAACCTGAACCGCAGCAAAGCACAACTCTCCTGTTCAGGCGTTGAGACAGACCGAGTGCATAGAAGCCTGCACTTCTCTCATCCTCGACGGTATATGTTTTAAAGAACGGATCTGACGA
This sequence comes from uncultured Ruminococcus sp., assembly GCA_902767125.1. Classification (GTDB taxonomy): domain Bacteria; phylum Bacillota; class Clostridia; order Oscillospirales; family Acutalibacteraceae; genus UBA1213. The sequence goes on from CACXGJ010000279.1 coordinate 3,282, forward strand.
GAAAAGCCTTATCAAATCAATATTTTCTCTGCTCGGAGATATAACGACATTATTTATGCCGTACATTTTGATATATTCAACAACTTCCTTGCATCTTCTGAAATCATTCTTGAGCTGTCTGCCCTGCTCATCCGAAACAGCAATGCTCTTGACAGGTTCTTTTTTCTTTTCGAGAACGTTTTTCAGCCAGTTATATGAATCCTCTTTTATTCTATTCAGCTTCTGATACGGAACTTCATAGTCACATCCATCAAAAAGCTCATATCTTTCATTGATACATTCCGCCGATCCAAACAATCTGTATCTCAAGTCGATAGGCTCAAGCAGAGACAAAAATCTCTCTGCACCACGCTTGCTGTTCATAAGAGTAACAAAGGGCTTCCTGAATATTATCGAGAAGATTGTTCCGTGGAAGCTGTCGGTAAATACACCGCTTGCATGGCTGTAATACCACATCCATTCATAAAGGTCAACATCTCTTTTTACTTCAACATTGCCCCTGCCCGTAAGGTCAAGACGATTCTTGTTTATTTCCCAATTCTTCGGAGGCTCATCGAGCATTACTATAACTTTAATATTCTTATCTATCGAGAGCTGTTCAAGCCTGTGTCCTATGTCCTGATTCGGATCAAGCACATATGCCAATATATACGGCTCCTGTTCATCAAGCTTTGCCATATCAACAAGTGTGTAATAATCGGACATATCACACAGGAAAGTCGGATCACATACCTGCACGACATCCTTTACACCAAAGCTGTTCTGACATATATCCAACGACAGTGCATCCCTTACGGATACTCCGTCAAATCTTCTCAAATTGGCAGAGCTTACCTTCTTTTCCTCCTCGGTACCCTTATAGGGCTTTCCGAAGGATGTACCATAGGCTATCTTTTTTGTATTGTCATCGACAAAGCCAAGATAATACATCTGCTTATATGGTCTGCTCAAGCCTACATTCCAAAGCTGATCGGAGCCTACAAGGAATCCCCTGCATTCCTTATTCAGCTCATACAGCTTGCTCAAACGCTTCTTTTCGCTTACTTTATAGAAAACATTCGCTATATTATACGGATGCGATTTATTCAGCACTATCTCATGATCGGGCTTCAGCGGATTTTCTATCATCAGAACAGAATAGCCCATCTTGACCACTGTCTGATGAAGGGCATAATAGGTCGCCATACTTCCGTAATTTCTTCCGAACCACAGTCCTATTATTCCGAGATCATATTTTTTATCTTCATTAGCTATTTCAGGCAACAACGGCTCCACTTCCTTTTTAGGCATTTCGGGAATACCTGCAACTGCAACCTTCTGTTCGATCGGACACGAAAGAGCATTTTCAAGCCATTCAAGACTCTTTTTTCTTTCATTTTCCATTATCTCACCGATCCTGTTATAGTCCACAGGCTTCAATATCATATCATTATTCATAAGCTCTGAAGCTTCACTGACTATCCTGTTGTTACATTCAAAAATATTTCCGAGTGAACGGAATCTTGAAAAGCCTCTGTCAACATTTCCTATCGCCATGAAATTCTTTTTGAATATCAGCGAGAAGCATACTCCGTGACATGAATCGGTCACTACATAACTTGCATGACTCAAATAATACAGCCAGTCCTCGACCTGCAAATTCTCGATGCAGTTGTCAAGATCAAGCTTTCTTCTGTTCTCGTCAAATCTCCACAGACTTCCGTCAAGAAGATTTATTATCTTCATGCCTCCCAATTTTTCGGACACGCTCAAAAGAGCATCTTTCACTTCAGATGACGGATCAAGTATATATGCCGCAATAAAATCCTCCGTCTCATGCCTCGTTGACTTTTCTATCAAAGGTGTGTATACTTTTTCAGGTTCAACAAGGAATACGGGATTCAGCACTCTCTGAACATCTATACCATACATATCATGACATATCCTGACTCCATCGGCTTCCCTGACAGCGATAGCATTGAATCTTCTCATATATTTTGATATCTCGACTCTCTGTTCGGGGGATGCAAAATCTATTTCATGTCCGAAGGAGGTCGCATAGGCGATCTTTCTTTTTGTATCATCGGCAAAATCCAAATAAAATGCCTTGCCGAAATTCTGGCTTATGCCGTAGTTCCAGAGCTGATCCGATCCCAATAAAAAACCATCGCATATATCATTGAGCTTCTTCAGGTCATCGAGGGAATATATCCCGCTTATATTATAATGCTCCTTTGCAAATCGTCTTGAATGAGTATCGGAATGTTCTATATCGGTCTTGCCGTCTTTATTAAGAGGTTTATCTATCATAAGAACAGATTTGCCCATTGACTCGACAACACGATTCAAAGCATAGTAGGTCATAATAGTACCGTAATTGCATCCCTGCCATACACCTACTATGCCTATATCGTATTTTTCCATAAAAAGTTACCTCCTCTTTGTAAATTTTCATCTTCCGATCAGTTTACCGCCTTCTTCAGCCACTCAAGACAGCGTTTTTGCTCTGAAGATATCTTTGCGGAAATTTTATTGTAATCGGGAGCATTCAGCATTTCAGGGTTTTTGAGCATATCCTCCGGGGCATAAGCAAACTTATATGCTATATCAAAAAGTCTGCCTATCGAATCAAATCTCGAATAGCCTCTGAATTTATTTGGCAATGCAATGAAATTCTTTTTGAATATCATCGCAAGACACATTGTATGATAAGAGTCGGTTATTATCATTTCGGCATTTCTTATATAATTTATCCAGTCAGCCGTCTCAACACCCTTTTCACGCTCGATACCGATCTTTTCGGCATTCTTGTCTGAAAGCCAATGGAATCCGTCAAGCAGATTTATCGTTTTCATTCCATTGCTGACATTCGAGAGAGTTTCGATAGACACCTTTTTATCCTCTGTGGGATCAATAAGGCATGAAAGGATATATTTTTCCTTTGGAATACTTATCTTTGACTTGTCAGCCAAGCCCTCATACAATTTCCTGTCGCAAAGGAATACGGGATCAATCACCTCATCAGCCTGTATTCCATATATATTTTTCAGGATATTTACACCATTGTCTTCTCTTACGGATATCTTATCGAATCTTTTGAAATAGCCCTGAAGGAGCTTTCTCTGACCTTCGGGGGCAAAATCTATTTCATGTCCGAATGATGTTGCATAGGATATCTTGCGTTTATTGTCGGCGGCAAAATCAAGATAAAACATCTTGCCGAAATTCTTGCTTACGGAATAGTTCCAAAGCTGATCGGAGCCTATCATAAACATATCACAGTACTGATTGAGACGGTGAAAATCCGCATTGCTGTTCGTAGGAACAGATATGCCCTTGTAGTTATCCACTGCAAATTTACGGGCATGAGTATGACTTTCATCAAAATTCACGCTTACATTCGGTCTGTCGATCATCAGCACAGATTTTCCCATATTTTCCAATGCTTTGTTGAGAGCATAGTATGTGATTATACTTCCGTAGTTGCACTGATTCCATAATCCGAACAGTCCTATATCATATTTCATTTGAATATCCTCCAAACATAATACATTATCTTTTTTATTATAACATAATCAGCTTACTTTGACAACTCAAAATTCCTGTTAATTTCCAATTTCTGTTATATAAATATAATCTATCGCAATAAAAGCTCCTTTTCCTTTAACCTGTGATGCTCCGAACATAAATTCATCAAAGATATTTGAAGTCGGCTGAAAGGTCTGCTCCAATTCTATCCAATTCATACCAAGATTTTTTTCCGCCTTATGAACGGCAATGACCTTTATACTTTTACTGCCCGAATCCTTTATATGAAAATACAGGACTTTTGAATCACTTTTGAATCTGAATCTTGCACTTATCCTGTATGTCTTATTCTTATCAAGCATATCCCCCAACGGCAATACAGCATAATTCCCTGCTTTTGCCTGTCCCTGCCTGACCTTCAGATAGGTCACGTTATCAGAAAAGCTCTCCTCCCACACATCACTGTCAAACCTGAAATGAAGAACCTTGCTGTCAAACTGAAGCGGATTGCTTCCATTCACCACATTCTTTATTCCCCTGTCAGGCTTGAGTGCATAGTTTGCCGCTTCCTCAAACGGCATGAATCTTATAGCCTTATAAAAATCTTTATTCTTCTGATTGAACCTGACCTTTCCCGAATACATGAAGCCGTTTCCGCCTACCCATTCAACAGGCTCTTTTTTCTTCCATTTTATCTTGTTTTCGGGTATGCTCTCAAAAAATTTCATTCCCTTATCGTTATTCACAAATACACATGAAACACCCTTTCCATGCGGTATATCAGCTTCATGTGCCTTTATTCCCCAGAAATCTCCGAGTGATATATCTCCGAAACGCTGTCTCGACTGAAATTTACAGTTCGCACAATGCTCCGACAACATCAGCTCACTATGAAAAACTCTCTGATATTCGTCCTCTGCACTGCCATGTCTCACTGCTTCATTATCATTGTCATCCAACTTTACCGTGAAGCAGTCCCAACAGTTATCCCCGTTTTTATATCTGAACTCATATCTTTTCAAATTGTCAAAACAGCTCTCCGTATATTTCCTGAAAAACATCGGTGACGGTGAGTAATGACAGAATATATCAACTATCAGCAGATTCTCATAATCCTTCTTGAGATAATTCTTGAGTCCTGCCGCCTGACACCCACAGCCCGAAAACAACACAAATCTGCCGTCATTCAAATACTCTTTGATTTTTTTATAGGTATCACCGAGATAGCTCTGCAAATATTTTGATTTTCTCAATTTCGGCATATCCTCTTTTTTGTCTATGATGATATGCCCGACGGTGAAATCATCCTTCCATGCACCGCCTGCAACTACTCCCCCACGCTTGAAAACCTCATCAGCCAAGAGTGAAAATACTCCTCCGCTCGAACTCTGCATCAGGATATCCTCATCAGACGTTACAAACGAATAACAATCGGGCATTCCCTGATCCTTGTTGACAGGCGGCTTCAGCACAGGACACGTCTTTGAACACAGTCCACAGTTTATACATTTTTCCTTTTCGATAGAAGTACAGTAATATCCGTATTTATCGGGCTTCAATGACAATGCCCCTTTCGGACAGATATTCACACAGGCACTGCATCCTACACACAAATTCAAGTCCAGTGTACTTGTTACAGCCTTATCTGTCGGAACTTCCTCAACAGGCTTCAAATTTTCAATATTACCGATATATTCAAGCATTTTCCGTGATCTTTCCGAAATAAATCTGTTTGCCTTTGAAAAATCAACAGGCTGAAGCAGTCTGTTATTTGTCGGGAAATTTTCTGTATCGAAAACCACTCGTTCATTCAGTCCTGTTTCAGTCAAAAATTCAGCCGTTTTTTCATCATCACCCAAATATATAAACGGTTTATTCAATACCACCGCAAGACACAAGGCATGATAGTTATCTGTTATGACAAACCATGAATTTAAAAAATACTTCACAAAATCGGAAAATGACATTTCGGGAAGAATGTTCTTCAGATTCAGCACCCTTTTATTTTCCGCATAATTTCCGTCAACTATATTCATACATTCCATTTCAAGCCTTCCACGATAAAATTGTATTGCTTTTCTCTTGTATTTATCGGGACTTGAAATATATGCAAGCATATATTTTTTGGATATTTCCGATCTTGACATAACAGAAATTTCCTTCCAGTGAAACTTCGGCACACACAAAACAGGTTCACATGAAAATCCGAACTCCTTATCCAAAAACACTTTATATTTTTCACTGTCTTTTTCAAAAACAATATTATTACTGCCGTAAAAATTATTTATAAAGTCGTGGTAAAACAAATTTCTGTTTGTCCTGTCAGCCATGTTCAGCACAGAATAGTCACACATTTTAAGCACTTTATTAAGAGAATAATCACCGAGCATATTCCCATACTGCCAATCACCTGACCTCATTTCGACACAAACATCATAACGGGTATTCATAAAAAAATATCCTCCAAAGCTTTTTTATTTAATTATATCAATTTCAATATTTATGTCAAGCAAAAACCATTAGCAATTATTACACAATATTAAATATTTATTAACACTTTTAAAATAAAAATATGATAGAATTAGTAAAGAGATTTTTTGGAGATGATCCCTATGCCGTTTAGTATTATCAGAAATGACATAACCAAAATAAAATGTGATGCAATAGTAAATGCCGCAAACAGCAGTCTGCTGGGCGGAGGCGGCGTTGATGGTGCAATACACCGTGCAGCAGGAAAGGGACTTTTCCTTGAATGTATGAAGCTCCACGGCTGTAAGACAGGTCAGGCTAAAATTACAGGCGGTTATGATCTCCCATGCAAATATATCATACATACAGTAGATCCTGTATGGCGTGGAGGTTCCCACGGAGAAAAAGAACTTTTACAATCCTGTTACAGAAATTCCCTTGCACTCGCAAAAGAACATGGCTGTGAAAGCGTGGCTTTTCCTCTCATCTCAAGCGGTATCTACGGCTACCCAAAACAGAAGGCTTTTGACATTGCCGTTGATGTTATAAAAGAATTTCTCAAAGAAAATGACATGGATATAACTCTTGTCATATTCGACAGAGCAAGCTTTGAACTCGGCAAAGACTATTCCGATAATATCCGTGAATATATAAACCAAAATTACGTTGACGAGCATACCGACAATTCACGAAGATTCGGCTTTGCAGGAAAATCCGATTTTCGTTCCGCACCAACGGCTGTGGCTTGCGAGGACAGTGTTGCTTTCAGTGACGATTTAAAGTTTGTCATTGAAAATCAGATAGATGAAAGCTTTTCCGAAATGCTTTTGAGGAAGATAGACGAAAAAGGCATGACCGATGTACAGTGCTACAAAAAAGCCAATATCGACAGGAAGCTGTTTTCAAAAATACGCTCCGACCGCCTTTATAAGCCTAAAAAGGAAACTGCAATAGCCTTTGCGATAGCACTTGAGCTGTCTCTCGAGGAAACAAAGGATATGCTCATGAAAGCGGGCTTTGCTCTCTCCCACAGTAACAAATTCGATATCATAATCGAATTTTTCATAAATAAAAATATCTATGACATTTACGAAATAAATGAAGCGTTGTTTTCATTTGACCAAAAACTTCTTGGAGCGTGATATAAAATGATATACACACCCTTGACCAAAAAAGCCCTGAAGCTGTGCTTTGAGGCACACAAAGACCAAACCGACAAGACAGGTCTGCCATATGTATTCCACCCGTTCCACCTTGCCGAACAAATGACAGATGAATATACAACTGTCGTTGCATTGCTTCATGATGTCGTTGAGGACACGGAATATACATTGAATGACCTGAAGGAAATGGGCTACCCCGATAAAGTAATGCAGGCTCTCACACTTCTGACACATGATGACGGCTCGGAATATATGGACTACATCGCAAGGATAAAGCCCAATCCCATTGCAAGAGCTGTCAAGCTCGCCGACCTGAAGCACAACAGTGAGCTGTCAAGATATGACATGATAGACAGCCATGCAATAAAACGTACTGCAAAATATAAACAGGCAATAGAATTTTTGTCGCTTTGAAAGCGACCATTAATATAAATTTATCTGCTATAATCAAATCATCAAAGAAAACGGAGGTAATCACAATGAAAAAGAATTTAACCGAAATGGTATTCATCCTTGACAAGAGCGGTTCGATGAGCGGACTTGAAAGTGACACAATAGGCGGCTTCAATTCCATGATCAACAAGCAGAAAAAAGAAGAAGGTACTGCCTATGTAACAACAATACTCTTTGACAACAACAGCGAAACGATCCATGACAGAGTACCTCTTGATGCAATCAAGCCCATGACCGACAAGGATTATGTAGTAGGCGGCTGTACGGCACTTATTGATGCTATCGGCGAGGCTGTCGAGCATATTTCGACTATCCACAAATATGCCCGTCCCGAAGACATCCCCGAACATACCGTATTTGTCATCACCACTGACGGCATGGAAAATGCAAGTAAGAAATTCACAAGCAAGCAGGTCAAAAAGATGATCGAGGAAAAGAAAAAGGAAAATAACTGGGAATTTCTCTTTATCGGTGCAAACATTGATGCAGTTGAAACTGCTTCACATTTCGGTATTGACAGCAGTCGTGCAGTCAATTACCATGCAGACAAAAAAGGTACAAGCGTACTTTATGAAAGTGTCAGCAATGCCATCGGAAAAATGAGAGCCTGTGCAGCTCCGAGTGCTAAAATAAGCGATGACTGGGCTGCCGAGATAAACGAAGACTACGAAAACAGAAAAAACAACAACTAAATGCAAAAAACTGTCTGCCGGAAACTTTACAAAGTCCGACAGACAGTTTTTTTCTTTTCAATTTGTCAGGAACTGTAAGCCATCTTTACAGGCTCATCAGAAAGTTCAAGAAGATAGTCTGCCGATACATCCAAAGCTTCACATATCTCAATAAAAGTGCCTATTTTCATTTCATCTTCACCGGATTCATAACGGCTGTATTGAGACTGCTTCATATTGAGAATTGCACAGACATCCTTTTGTTTCATGTTTTTCATGAGTCTGACCTCTTTCAATCTTGGCAAATGATACATATTTTCACCCTTTTTATCCTTATTTTTACCACAATTTTACAACATATTTTTTAGGTTATTTTTATTTAATATCCCAAAAGTTATATAATAAATTCTTCAACTATTTTGTGCAACATGGATATTATTTTTCAACATTCAAAAAAGCAGTCACACTTTTTTGAAGCTATGACTGCAATTTTCTGTAAATAATTACCAAATAACCCGTGAAACATCAGCCCTCGTTGATGACCTCACGATAAAGATTTATATATTCGGTTGCAGAACGTCCCCAACTGTTGTCACAGTTCATTGCACGTTTTACTAACATTTCCCAACTGTCACGGTGCCAGTAAGCTGCTATTGCACGTCTTATACAGCCGAGCATATCCATAGCATCATAATTTCTGAATGTAAAGCCGTTACCGTCATCTGCTTCGCTGTCCTTTATCGAGTCACGCAAGCCCCCGACTTCCCTTACTATCGGGACAGTTCCGTATCTCAAGGCTATCATCTGTGAAAGACCGCATGGCTCTGCCTTTGACGGCATGAGGAACATATCTGCACCTGCATATATTTTTCTTGAAAGCTCCGGGATAAATCCATGGCAGGCACAAAGCCTTCCCGGATATTTTTCCTGCATCGAACGGAAAAAGCTCTCATATTCCCAGTCACCCGAACCGAGTATGACAAACTGAACATACTCCTCATGCATGAGCTGGTCAAGGGCAGCCTTTACAAGATCAAGTCCCTTGTGTGAAACGAGCCTTGTTACCATTGCTATTACAGGTACCTGACCATTCTGTTCAAGACCGAGACGCTCCTGCAGCTTCAGTTTATTGACAGATTTTCCGACAATATCATCAGCCGAGTAATGCTCATACAGATTCACATCCGTTGACGGATCATAGGAAACTGTATCTATACCGTTGAGGATACCTCTTATTTTCCATGCTCTGGCATTGAGTATTGAATCGAGTCCGTTTGAGAACCACGGATCACGGATCTCCCATGAATAACTCGGACTTACCGTAGTGACACGGTTAGCGGTTTCTATTGCACCCTTCATGAAATTTATACAGCCGTCAAAATCAAGTATCGAACGACCGTGAGGCGGTATTCCGACAACCTCCTCATAAAGCTCCGAGCCATATTTTCCCTGATATTGTATATTATGTATCGTAAAGACAGTCTTTATTCCCTTATACCAATCATACTGTGAATAGAACAGATTGTAATACGTCGGAACCAATGCCGTCTGCCAATCATTGCAGTGTATCACATCAGGCTTGAAATCTATAAACGGCAGCATCTCAAGAACTGCTCTCGAAAAGAATGCAAATCTCTCTGCATCATCATAATGTCCGTAAAGTCCCTTGCGATCGAAATAATACTGATTATCAAGAAAATAATATACAACACCGTTATACCTTGCTTCAAAGACACCACAGTATTGTCTTCTCCACGACACAGGAACGGAAAAGCTTGTCAGAAAACGCATATTTTCCTTAAAGTTTTCGGGTATCTCATTATAAAGCGGCATTACTATCCGACAGCCGATAAGACGCTGTCTTAATGCGTGCGGCAGTGAACCCGATACTTCCGCAAGACCTCCCGAGGCTGCAAAAGGCTGTGCCTCACTCGTTACAAACAGACACTTC
>CACXGJ010000280.1 GCA_902767125.1 uncultured Ruminococcus sp.
AACCGTGGGACACACGGGGATAGCTCGTTGATACTGTACGGGTTGCCGTACTTGAGCGAGAAGCCCCCGCCCCTAAGCGAAGCGTAGGCGGGGAGTATGTCACTTGTTTTGTTTGTATGACTGTATTATAGAATGTCATTTAGGATTTTGTAAGGAATGTTTTAGGAATTTGTGTGGAATTTTGCCTGTAAAAAAATATTATAAAGGGCTGTTACACCCAAAAAGTGTAACAGCCCGTTTTTATTTATGTTTCGGTGCAGAACTCTACTTTTTTGCCCTCAAGTATCATATTTGTTGTTCTTACTGCACACATTTTTCCGCACATGGAACAGGTGTGTCTGTCAGCAGGAGGTGTGCTTTCAAAGTATGCACGAGCCTTTTCACCGTCAACTGCAATCTTGAACATTTCCTCCCAGTCAACTTTATGTCTTGCTTCTGCCATTTCATTATCCCTGTCTCTTGCATGAGGTACGCCCTTTGCAATGTCGGCTGCATGAGCTGCTATTCTGCTGGCAATTATACCCTCTTTGACATCGTTTATATCAGGAAGTCTTAAATGCTCGGCAGGTGTGACATAGCACAGGAAATCTGCTCCCGAAGCTGCTGCGATAGCACCGCCTATTGCAGATGTGATATGGTCGTATCCGGGGAATATATCAGTTACAAGAGGACCGAGAACATAGAACGGTGCATTATGGCATATACGCTTTTGAAGCTTCATATTTGCCGCAATTTCATTCATAGCCATGTGTCCCGGACCTTCCACCATTACCTGTACATTTCTTGCCCATGCCCTTTCTGTCAATGCACCAAGTTCTATTAATTCCGATATTTGTCCTGCATCTGTTGCATCGTCGATGCAGCCGGGGCGAAGTGCATCGCCAAGGCTTATGGTAACATCAAATTCCTCTAAAATATCGAGTACCTTGTCATAATATTCGTAGAATGGATTTTCATTTCCGGTCATCATCATCCATGCAAACAGAAGTGAACCGCCACGGGAAACTATATTCATCTTTCTCTTGTCGCGCATAAAGGCTTCGACAGCTCTGCGGTTTATGCCTGCATGGATTGTCATAAAGTCAACGCCCTCTTTTGCATGGGCATGGACTACTTTAAGAAAATCCTCTGCGGTTATCTCAAGCAAATCTTTTTCAAGATAGCCTATTGCATCGTACATAGGTACAGTTCCTATCATTGCAGGCGATTTTTTTATAAGCTCCTGTCTGAAGGTGTTTGTCTTGCCGTAGTTGCTCAAATCCATGATAGCCTCGGCACCGAATTTCAGTGCCATATCGACTTTCTGCATCTCAATGTCATAGTTTTTGCAGTCACCCGAGATACCCAGATTGACATTTATTTTTGTTCTCAAGCCGGCACCGATACCCTCTGCTGAAATGGATGTATGGTTTACATTGCAGGGGATGCAGACCTCGCCCTTTGCCACAGAGGACATTATTTCTTCGGGAGTCTTGTATTCTTTTTCGGCGACTGTTTTCATTTCAGGGGTAATAATGCCTTTTTTAGCGGCTTCCATCTGTGTTTTATACTCTCTCATGTTCATTATCCTTTCGTTCATCAATATTATTCGGCAAATTCGCTGTGAAGGTCAAACGCATGGTTCATAGGTCCCGAACCTCTGCCGAGGTCGAGCATTGCACCGAGTGCAGCAGAAATATATGCTTTTGCTCTTTCAACGGATTTTTCAAGGGAATATCCCTTTGCAAGATTTGCTGCAATAGCAGAGGACAGTGTACAGCCTGTACCGTGTGTATTGGGATTGTTTATCCTCTTGCCCTTGAAACAGGTAAGTTCACCATTTGCATAGAGTATATCATTTGCATCATTTATGCTGTGACCGCCTTTTATGAGGACTGCACAGCCGAAAGCGTCTCCTGTTTTTCGGGCAGCAACTTCCATGTCATGCTCATTTGAAATGGTCATTCCCGAAAGCACCTCTGCCTCCGGGATATTGGGTGTGATAACATCAGCCATTGGCAGAAGTTTGCTTTTCAGTGTGGCTATTGCATCATCACTGATGAGCCTTGCACCGCTCGTAGCCACCATTACAGGATCAATGACCACATTTTTGGCATGATAAAAGGCAAGTCTGTCTGCTATCACTTCAATAAGTCCGGTTGATGAGACCATGCCTATCTTTACCGCATCAGGAAAAATATCCTCAAATACGGCATCAATTTCTTTTTTGAGGAACTCCTCATCTGCTTCGAGTATTGCCGAAACTCCCGTGGTATTCTGTGCTGTAAGTGCTGTTACCGCACTCATGGCATATACACCGTTGAGTGTCATTGTCTTGATGTCCGCCTGGATTCCGGCACCTCCGCAGGAGTCGCTTCCTGCGATTGATAATGCTGTTTTCATTTTTTATTCTCCCTTGCATTATTTTTATATAGCGTTGGGAAGTGGTGTCCCCGACTCAACGCTTTTATATCGGTTTTATTTTATCAGCCCTTGGCTGACAGCCTTCAATTCTGCTGCGGCAGCCTTTGGATCGGAGCTTTTCATTATTGCCGAAACGACACATATTCCCGAAATTCCTGTATTTTCAAGTATATGGCAGTTATCCCTGTTAAGTCCGCCTATTGCGTTTACAGGTATGCTGACGGCTTGGCAGATGCTTTTCAGTGTATCGACAGATGTAAGGACTGTTTTGACCTTTGTAGTCGTGGGATATATCGCACCGACTCCAAGATAATCCGCCCCGTCATTTTCAGCTTCAACAGCCTGTTCAACGGTCTTTGTGGTAGCACCTATTATCATACTGTCACCGACAATGCTTCTTGCCGTACTGACGGGCATATCACTCTGACCGAGGTGAACACCCTCTGCCCTGACAGCCATCGCAACATCAAGCCTGTCATCTATGATAAGAGGAACACCGTATCTCAACGCTATATCATGCACACTCTCTGCAAGCCTGATATATTCTCTTGCAGTCCTGTTTTTCTCACGAAGCTGAAGGATAGTTACACCGCCCGAAAGGGCTTGTTCAACTCTGCGGAAAAATTCCTTTTCATCATATTGTGTACTGTCTGTGATAAAATACAGACTTGTATCAAAATGCTTCAATTTTAGTTTCCTCCACTCTTATTTTTTGCCGTATATCATCATCCGAAACAAGCGAAAGAGCATCAAAGAGTGCAGCCGAAAAGCTGCCCATGCCCTTGTGGATTGAAGCGATCTCTCCGCATATGCCAAGCACAACACAGGCTGCCGATGCAGCCGAAAAGCCGTCACTGAACGGAAGATAGGCAGCCGTCAATGCACCAAGCATACAGCCTGTTCCCGTTATCTCTCCAAGGCGTTGAGTGCCGTTATCCACAAAAAGAAATTTTTCCCCATCGGTCACAATATCCCTTTTTCCGCTGGCAAGGATGACAGTATCATATTTTTTTGCGGAAGCTGCAGCCGCATCCAACACTTTTTCAATATCAGCCGAGGTGTGTGCATCTACTCCGCTGCTTTTGTAGCTGCTGTCATAAAGTGCATATATCTCTGAATAATTGCCTTTTATGACAGTCGGGATATATAAGTCAAGCAGTTCATGCACATAATTTCTGCGTAGATGTGAGCATGATATACCCACAATATCGAGAACTGACGGAATATTATATTTTTGTGCGGTATCAGAGGCTGTTTTTATCGACTCCATACGCACATCGGTTATATTGGCGATATTGAGCATAAGTGCCGAGGCAGTTTGGGTTATTTCTGCGACTTCGAGAGGATGTTCAGCCATAATAGGTCTTGCACCTGCCGAAAGAACCGTGTTTGCACATTGATTTATTGATATAGGATTTGTTATGCAGTGTATGAGAGGACGTTTTTCCCTGACTTTTTTTCTTATCTCCTGTATATCACGTTCAGTCATCATAGCTCTGCCTTTCCGAGCCTTTTGCTTTTCACGGTCTGTACTATGTAGTAGACAACTCCTGCGAGGATAAATGCACCCATCGAAGAAAATGCGATAATATTCCATATAGCAGAGCTTATGTTGAAAATGCCTGTAAGGATGCTGATGACAAGATATACGATAACGCCGAAGGCTGCAATAGCGGCTGCATTTCCGAGTATTCCGCTGTTGTCGTCATAGGCTTTTGTGTTAAGCATATTCTGAAATTTTTTGAGCAGACCTGCACCCGCCAATTTTTTGAGGAAAACGAATGCAATGCTTCCGCCTATAAGAGTTCCGCATATAAATGACGGCACATAGAAAAGCCATGTAAGACCTGTTTTTCCCCAGATGAATGTCATGACAGGATAAGATACTATCGCACCTATGATTCCCGTACCGATAATTTCACCCAAAACAGCAAATATTATCTTGCCCTTTGAAAGTCTGTAAAAAACTCCCGACAAAAATGCACCGAATACTGCTCCTGTCAGAGCCAGCGGAGGTATGCCCATGACAGTCATGCGTATGATGCCTATAGCGGTTGCACAAGCCAGCGAATACCACGGACCTAAAAGCACCGAACAGGTTATGTTTATAAAGTGTGCCATGGGACACATTCCCTCAAATCGGAGTATAGGAGATATGACTACTCCCAAAGCTACCATAAACGCCATAACTGCCAGATTCAAAATATTGCTTTTGTGTTTCATAAAAAATTCCTTCTTTTCGTTAATTTTACGGATATGCAAATAAATATCCGCACGGTCGGAAATCAATTTTTCCCTCTCACGCCGAAACACGGCTTCCCATCGCAAAAAAATCAACGAACACAAGGAGC
>CACXGJ010000281.1 GCA_902767125.1 uncultured Ruminococcus sp.
ATGGACTGTGTGACCGTGTGGCCGCCGCAGAAGGTGACGGAAATGGTGCTGCTGCTGACCGCACTGATGCCCGAAAGAATACGGCTGATAACGGTGTTGTCAAACGTGGTGAGCGGCTTCATGCCACGGAGCGTGTCACGAGCCGCACCCTCACGCAGAAGCTCACGGCGGCAGCCGTCGTGCTGTGACGTGAGGCTTTCGAGTTCGGCGGCAAGCTCGCTCTCCTGATGGTTGAGTGACTTTAATTCACCACTGACACGCTCAAACATACTTCCGCTCACACTCGCAAGAATATCGTCCCTTTTACGCTCGATCTCCGCAAGCGATTCATTTATCTGTCTGATGCGGCTCTCGATGTCATCCGACTGTCCGATGAGTATTTTTTTGTTCAATTCAGCAGTCTCCTCGACCGCCTCAACACTTCCGATCATGCTGTTAATGGCATCAAGAACGGCTTTTTGGAGGACAGTTTCGTGATATGACGGCGATTTGGGGCATTTTTTGCCGTTTTCCATACGGTTTTTGCATCTCCAAACACCGATCTTTTCGCCCTTTGACAGCCATGTAGTACGCTTATAGAAGCTTCCGCAGTACGGGCATATCAGCAAACGGCTCATACAATATTTTGTACGATAGTTATTTTGAGAAGTTCCGGCACCTTGTGAATTACGTTTTCTTTTTTCAAGTTCAAGACGAACCATATCATAAGTTTTCCTGTCAACGATAGCCTCATGGCAGTCCTGTATAAAATATTTAGGTTTCTGACCGTTATTTTTCTTTCTGTCATGTGTAAGGCAGTTGACAGTATATGTTTTTTGCAGGATCGCATCACCGGCATATTTTTCATTTTTCAGTATCTGATAAACGTGATTTCTTGTCCAGTTACTGCTGCCATTTTTACGTTTCGCACCCATTTCGGTAAGTTTTTCGGCAATTTCTGTTGCACTGTATCCTCCTGCGTAATCCTCAAAGATCATTCTGACGATTTCCGCCTCATCCTTTATAATACATGGTTTTTTATTTTCATCCAATACATATCCGAGCGTCTGATCAAATTTATAGCGTACATTGCCCTCACGGAAAGACCTTTCGATACCCCATGTGATATTCCTGCTGATGGATTCACTTTCAGCCTGTGCAAATGACGCATAAAGACTGATGGCAAATTCGGAACTCATTGAGCCTGTGTTGATATTTTCCTTTTCAAAGATAACCGTTACACCAAGTGACCTTAATTCTCTTATATAGTTAAGGCAATCAACTGTATTACGGGCAAATCTGCTTATGCTTTTGCACAGGATAATATCTATTTTTTTACATCTTGCTGCCCTTATCATTTTATTGAATTGGGTTCTGTTCTTTGTCATTGTACCGCTTATGCCCTCATCCGCATAGATGCCTGCAAGCTGCCAATCAGGGTTGGAGGTTATGTAATCGGTATAGTAGCTTATTTGAGTTGCATAGGAATTCTGCTGATTTTCCTGTTCTGTTGAAACACGGCAATATGCAGCCACTTTAGTGAGGATATTGTTTCCAAAGGTCGTACGGATCTCCCTTTTTGCGGGTATCAATGTGATATTTGATGATGTTTTCATTAATTTTCTTCCTTTCTTTTGATACATGAATATTTTTTAGCTGCAAATGCAAGTATAGCTTCTTTTACAGTCTTACTGTCGGCTGAATGATTTTCTATCATCAGCTTGATGTTTTCTTTCATTTCATCTATTTCCTGACAGGGGATAAGTTCATATTCTGCATTTTCATCGAATTTATTCGTTTTTTTATCAGTTGTTTCCTTGCGAAAGGCTGCCGATTTCATTTCCTGAATCTTAATGAAGGTATCCTTATCGACAATGGGCGGATACTTTTTATCGCCTGCATATATCGGCTTATAAAGAATAGCACTTGCTTTCTTGATGGCCTTGTCTCTTGTATCGTCGAAAAATGGGATCTTATTATCATAAAGCATCTTTCCGATGGCATATACACCCATACCATCCATTCTTAAATCAAAGATCATACGTACATATTTTGCCTCTGTTTCATCAGCCTTGATAATTCCCATTTCCATTGTATAGCCGTAAGGCAAGTTTCTTGTACTCATCAAAGCACCTCCCTGAATTTTAAACCGCCGATAAGCTCAAATTCCATTGTATATCCGTCTGACACTGAACCGACAAATATCATTCCCAAAAGTCTGTCAGCAGGATTTTGCTGTATAAGACTGTGCAGGGATGTAAGCTCATCTATGGTTTCATCAGCCTGACCATCCAAAAATATCAGTTTAGTGTTTATTTCTTCAAGTTCCGCATCGATCTCTGTCTGAAGTGTGAGAAGCTTTTCGGTTGTGATACAGCCTTGAGAACAGAGTGAACACAATACATATCTTCTTTGTGACAATTCATTTTCACGCTCCTGTAAGGCTTTTATCTCGTCACTTATAAGATTTTCTTGGGCTGATCTGAACAGATCTATACAAGGGAGGATTATCTCATCAGAGTATTTTTTCAGCTTGATACAAAGCCTGTTCCATGCAGCATGATAATTCAGATCATAAAATGTCGGATTGCCGCAGGGATCTACTGTACTGTATTTTCCTGTGCATTCCCAGATCGGTCTGTCAGAATTTTTATAAAAAAAAGACCGTCCGCAGGTACATTTAGTTTTCCCACGAAACGGTGATACGGTTGTATTATTCGATTTTCTTGTGTTTCTTTCACGAAGCTCCTGAACTGCCATAAAATCCTCCCTTGAAATTATGGGCGGCAGGCAGTTTCTTATATAATAGCTGTCCTGTTCACCATGATTTATCTTCGATTTCTCGCCCATGAATACAGAATAAGTCTTCTGCCAGCGAATATCTCCGATATACTTTTCCTGACGAAGTATCTTGAGAATGGTCACATTGTTCCATTTGGTGTCAGTCGGTGAGGGAATAGCCTGATCGTTGAACAAAACAGCTATCTTTTTTGCACCTGCACCCGAAAGGTAAAGAGAAAATATCTTTCGTACAATTTCAGCCTGCTGCTCGTCAATTATCAGAATACCGTCCTTTTTTTTGAAGCCATACGGCACACGGGCAATATTCAGAGTACCGTCAGCCATTTTTCTCTTGAGACTCCATCTGATGTTTCTTGAAATGGAACGGGATTCCTCCTGGGCAAGCCCTTCCATGATCGTTATCATTATCTCATCGGAAACACGGGCTGTGTCAATACCCTCTTTTTCAAAAAGCACTGTCACACCAAGCTTCTTCAGCTCTCGAAGCACTGTCAGACACTCACCTGTATTTCTGGCGAAGCGGCTGATGGATTTCGACACAATACGGTCAATCTTCCCCGAACGGCAATCGTTGATAAGCTGCTGAAAGCCTGATCTGTTGGCGGTTGAGGTGGCAGAGCTGCTGTCGGAATAGATCCCGACAAGCTCACAGTCGGCAGAGTTTGCGAAGCACTGCTGAAAATACGCCTGCTGCACCTCAAAAGAATGTTTCTGGTCGGACTTGTCTGTGGAAACACGGCAGTAAGCGGCTACTCTGGTTGTTTTGTGCGAGGTAGCCGTCTGCGGTATTACCGTCATTTTACGCATAAAAATGCCTCCTTATGATTTTTTAACATCTTAAATCATAAGGAGA
>CACXGJ010000282.1 GCA_902767125.1 uncultured Ruminococcus sp.
AGAAATTCAGACCTAATCCCGGTAAGAAAAAGGCAAGGGCTGCTAATATCAGTGCAAATATTATTAAAAGTGTGATGCCGGCTTTGACGCTTTGTTTGTTGGAATAACTCATTTTGCCGGTTGCGGGAATTATCTCATAGCCGTTGGGATTTGCAAGTAGTGCGATTGTTCGGGGACTGCTTTTACTTCTCGTGAAGTCATTAAGAGTGCGTATCTCGAAGTGTCCGTTTATGTATATCTCATACTTGGGGGCATATTTATAATAGCTGCGGTCTGATTTTGTTTCATCGTCATAATCTCTTACATACTCACTTGCATAATCGACAAGTGTTCCGCCTGCCCGTTCTGTACAGACTCTTTTAAGTCTTGCTGTCTCAATGAATGGGTAAATTATGCCTGTTACAGGTCCGTATAAAAGCAGACAAACAAATGCCAACTTGATATTGTTTCCGTATTGTTCAAAGAAATCGGGATTTTTGACAGCTTCAATTGCAGCCAACACAAGACCTATCAATACAAGCATAAACGCAAGTATTCTCCAAAAGGGTGTTCTTCTTCTTGGAATAGGTACTTCAATGGCATTATGGAGATTACTGGGGTTATTATTGTAGTTTTGCATAAATATCCGCCTTTCTTTGTCGAAGATTCTTTTTGTATATTTTAACATTAAAATGATTCTATCTCAATATATTTATTTTTACAGTTGGTATATTCTACTTACGGTAATTTATCGTCAATGTTGACAAGCATTTTTTGTTGTGATAGAATTATTTTTAAAGAAAAATGTTTTGAGGGAAGTGAATTTTATGGATAATAAAAAATTAAGTCAGTTTTTATGCCGTATTTTGCGACATGAACCCGAAGTTATCGGAATAGATATTGAGAAATACGGTGCATGGGCGAATATCAGCGAGCTTATAAATGGAGTAAATGCTCATGGAAAATTCAAACTGGACAGGGCTTTGCTTGAACAGATAGTTAGTGAGGATAACAAACAGCGTTATAAGATAAGTGATGACGGCAAAAAGATTCGTGCAAGTCAGGGACATTCCATTGACGTTATTATAGAAATGGATGAAAAAGAACCTCCCGAAATTCTCTATCATGGCACGGCTTGGCGTAATGTAGATTCTATCATGAAAGACGGCGTCAATTCAGGTAAAAGGCTTTATGTCCATCTTTCAAAAGATGAGCCGACAGCTATCAATGTAGGTCAAAGACACGGAAAGCCTGTTATCTTAAAAATAAAGTCAGGCGAGATGTATCGTCAGGGACATATATTCTATTTGTCTGAAAATAATGTGTGGCTTACAAAATTTGTTCCAAAGGAATTTATTTCAGTGAATTGAGGTGTTTGTTTTTTATGATAGTCGTAACCGGTAAGGAAATGCGTAATATCGAGCAGATAACCGAAAGCTGCGGCATACCTATGTCATCCCTGATGGAGAAAGCAGGTCGGGGAGTAGTCGAACTTGCCGAAAAAATTATTGCCGAAAAAAATATCAAAAATATATGTATAATCTGCGGTACGGGAAATAATGGCGGTGACGGCTTTGTTGCAGCAAGGCTGCTTGCACAAAGTAACAAGGTGACAGTTATATTGGCGGACGGTTTCCCGAAATCTCCTCTTGCATCAAATAATTTCAGCAGTATGCCGCCTAACATTGTTTTGCATGAATTTAATGACCAGATGTATGAGTCGGTCGAGGCAATAAAAAATGCAGATATGATAATTGATGCCATATATGGCATAGGCTTCAATAATGCCCTGAAGCCAAATGTCGGGGAAATTATCGGCTACTGCAATGAAAATAAAAAAGCTGTTAAAATAGCGGTAGATGTCCCCAGCGGGATATTCTGCGATAACGGTACTTTCATAAATACCTGTTTTCATGCCGATTATACGGTATCTTTCACGGCTCTTAAGCCTCTGCATGTATTGTATCCGTCAATGGACTTCTGCGGAAAGGTCTCGGTTTGTGATGTGGGTGTTCCGAAGAATATCTTTAACAACTGCAATTATATTATGAAAACGACTGACGAGTTTATAGAGTCATATCCCATCAGACCGAGAAGAAAATCCGCTCACAAGGGTACTAACGGTACACTTTTGGCAGTATGCGGAAGCTATGGTATGGCAGGTGCAGCAATGCTTGCAGGTGAAGCTGCTTTGCGTACAGGTGTCGGATTGCTTAAAATGGCTGTTCCACGTTCAATATATAATATAGTCGCACAGAGATTGATCGAAAGTGTCTTTATGCCGCTGGAGCAGGATCATAACGGCATGATAAGTGCAAGAGAGTATAAGAGAATATTATTTGAGTGCGTTGAGAGTGCGAGTGCCATGCTTATCGGCTGTGGCATGGGTGTCAGTGATGATATAAAACAGATCGTTTCCATGCTTATACAAAATTCCACAAAGCCTATGGTTATTGATGCTGATGGTCTTAATTGCCTTGTCGGAAATTTGGATGTTTTGAGATTGGCAACTGCTCCTGTTATAATCACTCCTCATCCCGGAGAAATGGCTAAACTCATTAACAGTGATATCCAAACTATTCAGGCATACAGATATGATGTCGCAAAGGACTTTGCTCAAGAATATCGTGTTACTGTTGTTCTGAAGGGTGCCAATACTGTTATAGCGACTCCTGACGGCAATGTCTATGTCAATCTTACGGGAAATAACGGTATGGCAAAAGGCGGAAGCGGTGATGTCCTTGCAGGAATGATGTCCTCACTTCTTGCACAGGGGTTGAGTACGGAAAAGGCTGCTGTTTATGCGGTATATTATCATGGTGTGGCAGGAGACAGATGTGCAGAGGAAATTTCAAAGCGTTCCATGCTGCCCTCGGATATTATTAAAAAAATAGAATTTTGATCGTAATAGCAGCATAACTATTACTGTAAAATCAAAAAATAGGAGAGATATACCTTGAAGAAAATATTCCTTTTGTTTGCAGTAATAATTTCCGTTTTGTTTTCGTCATGCAATGAGACCGTCAAGATTCCAGAAATCATTTCAGCCGTTGATAATAATGCCGTTGTCAGCATAAATAATACTGAATATGACTGTCACATAACATATGTGAACGGTACTACTTCATCTGTCGGCTTCAATTCTCCCGATGCTCTCAAGGGCATGGTATTTACAAGATCGGCAGACGGCAGATCGGTATCTCTCGGCAGTCTTATATGCAAAAATCCTGATATGAGTTTTACAGAGGGCTGTATTCCCGACAAGATAATAAAACCCTTCGGAAATATCAGACAGGACAATATCAAATTTCTCTCCAAAAAAGATGACTTGTATATGTTTACAGCCAAAAGCGATCCTTCACTTAAAGTTCTGACAGACTCTCACGGCAATATAAAGAAGATCATTGACGATCAACTGAAAATAACATTCAAATAATATAACAGACAACGGCAAAATATGCTGTTGTCTGTTTTTTTATTGTTGAATTTATAATGAATTTGGAATATAATAATATTATTGCTAATTGAATATAGGGGGATTTTTTATGGAAAACAATATAAAAAGATTTTTGGAGAGCCTTAACGGTAAAACAGTTGCCTTATGCGGTATCGGAAGAAGCAACCTGCCTTTGATAAAAAAATAAAAAAAATAC
>CACXGJ010000283.1 GCA_902767125.1 uncultured Ruminococcus sp.
ATGGCTGAATATGAGATGCTTTATCATGCCGTTTCGGATACAAAGGTGAGTCTGCAAAAGTCATTTATAACCTATTACAGTACAAGGAATGTAGAAAAGGCTGTTCAGAAAATATGCAATGTTTACGGCACTAACAAGGAGATAAAAGGCGGTACTGCACTTATACAGAACTGGCCTATCGCAAGACCGGCGGGTGAAGAAAGAATATCAAAGATAATAAGTCTGCTCGGCTTCGGTGATGCCACAGTCACAGTTGATGAGGATAAAAAATATGATGTCTATAATATCAAGCTGAAAAAACAGTCGGGCAAGGTGAATTATCTGCATCCGATACCTGCCTTCGGTTCATTGGCGGCGACAGAGGGAATAAGAGTCCTTGTTATCTACGGACGATACAATACCGATACGCTTATTGATGAATTTCTTGCAGTCAACAGTGTTTATTCGACAAGACATACCATAGTTCTTCTTGATTCGGTAATAAGCAAGGAGGAAAGAAGACGTTTTGCGAGAAAGATAAAGGAAAACAAGTCATTGTCAAAAACATTCCTGCTGATAGACAGGGTATTGTTCCTGTATCTTGCAAAGCATTATCAGCCCAAGAATATCATTCGTATATTGATGGCGGCAGGTATGCCCTTTGCATATAACCAGCCGTTCAACCCGAAGCCGAATGTTGATATACCGGCAGAGCTTTTCACGGGCAGGCGTGAGGAACTTGAAAGAATAGAATCATATGACGGGGTGAATCTTGTATACGGCGGAAGACAGCTCGGTAAAAGCTCACTTCTCAAGATGGCTGAATATGAGATAGACAAAAATAAGGATAATAACAGAGCAATTGTCATAAGCATAAAGGGAAGGGACTATAAAGAAGCCGCTTTGTGTGTATCAAGAGAGCTTGTCATCAATGATATTCTTCCGCAAGGCTCGGAGTGCGATGACTGGGAGATACTTACAATGAATATAAAAATGCGTCTCAAGGACAGGTCACAGCAGCCGATAAGCTATCTGTTGCTTATGCTTGATGAAGCGGATAAATTCATAGAAAGCTGTAAGGCAGTGGATTATCGTCCGATAACACTGCTGAAGGAAATGCTTTCGCCTGATTTCAAATTTGTACTTGCAGGTCTTCATAATCTTGCAAAGTTTGACCATGATTTTTATGCGAACAATTCCGATTTTGCACACCTTGAATCATGTGTCATATATCCTTTCAAGCGTCCCGAGGCGACCGAACTCCTTACACATGCACTTGCATATCTGGGATTTGTTTTCAGTGATGAGGTGATAAATCTCATACTTGCAAAGACCAATTATTTCCCCGGACTTATCCATCTTTACGGTCAGAAGCTCATACAGGCAATGACAAATGATGATTACGCAGGCTACAGTGAGACTGAAACCCCTTATTATGAGGTAACAGAGAATCATATCAAAAAGGTACTTTCCGATCCCAATTTCAAGGACGAGATAAGAGATAAGTTAAGGATGACACTTCAGGTTGAGGAAAATGACAACAGCCCTTATTATATAATAGCATTGATACTTGCATATCTTTATTATGACGAGGAAGATAAGGATGAGTCGGAAAGACGTACAGGCTTTACGATAGACGAGGTTATAGAAAAGGCTAAAAATGACGGGCTGAATCTTATATTGAATTACAGTGACATACAGATAAAAGAGCTTTTCCGAGAGATGTGGGATCTGAATATCCTTACGGCAAAGGATGATGTATATATGTTCTCGACAGAAGGCTTCCGTGAGCTTCTTGGTACAAAAAGGGAAGTGCAGGATGCACTTTTGAAGTATTTGGGAGATTGATGGAATGAGAATAGAAGAAATATGGTGGAAAAATCTGACGAATCCGTCAGGCTTTGCAAAGAAAATCATTTGTTCCGTTCTTGAAGGAAGATCATCGGCAGTGATATATGAAAATGATATCCCGTGGAAAGAGGACTTTATACAGAATATTTTGTTTGAGGTCGAAAGGGAAAGCCCGAGCATGAAAACAAATATACACCGAATATCCGGATATGTTGAGCCTGATGAATATATCATGCAAAAATACTGCAACAGGGAGGAAAGGAGTCTTTATTGGGGACCGAGGGATCATTCAAAAGCAAAGTTCCTTTCCAAAAGCTCAAAGTCAACGCTCAAAAAAAGCAATGTAGTGATCGACCTGACAAATGCGGAGAACAGGGATGAGTGGACGGGATTCGTTGAGGAATACACCTCTTACTTCAGCGATGAGGAGGAGCATGGAGTATTCCTGCTTCTGATGAAAGACACGGAATTTTCAGGGACGGACAATATCAGGTGCTTCAATTACAGCAGGTATATACATGACTTTGATGTTTTCATGCTCTGTATGACGATACTTTCAAGCCAGAACTGCTCCATTCAAAGAAAAAAGTATATATCCGAAATAGCCGTTTCGCTTGCAGAGGATAATGTAGTTGTTGCGGGAGAGCTGGCAGAATATAAGGGCAGTCTTCCCGTAAATGTTTCGAGGATAGCGGAGAAGGTATTCAGGGAAAACGGTCTTTCATGTGATGATATCGCTGTAAAAATAAAAAATGCCCTTTGGGAAGCACAGGTAAAAATACTTTTTCCTATAATAGAACAGTTCAGGAGCAGATTCATAGAGACAAACTACGATAAATTAAGGAAATATAAGCTCGATTCATACAAGGCAAGCAATGTTTTTGAGCTTGAGGTCGGACAACTGTATCACCTGTGTTACAGTCAGGGGATACTCAAAAAAGAGCTTGGCTTTCTTGAAAAGGTAAGGAATGCAAGAAACAGCCTTGCACATCTTGAATTTGTTCCCAACAGTGATGTTGATATATTGATGAGCAAATGCCTTTCCTATCCGAATGAATGATAAATAAAAAACGGAGACTGTCCGATAATATCGGTGGTCTCCGTTTTGATTCTTTTATAAAAAAATTGCGGTATTCTAATCTTCAAATTTATCGAGCCAGTCGGGACAAGATATTTTGGCGATCTCCTCTATTGTATGGTGCAGCTTGCTTACCATCGGTGTATCAGCGGCACGATAATACATTTCTTTTCCGTTTCTGTTTGCGGTTATGAGTCCCGCACCCTTCAGCAGACGCAGATGATGCGAAACGGCAGGACTTGACATTTCAGTAGCAGCCGCTATATTTATGACACATTCCTCACAGTGACACAAAAGCCAAAATATACGCAGTCTGCTCGGATCACCCAATTGCTTCATCGCATCGGCAACTGTCTGTATAGTTTCGGTTTTTGGCATTTTACTGACAATATCGGGTTTGTGAATATCTTTCAGATCCATATTTTCCTCCGATCTCAAATTTTCAGGTATTCAAAAAAATGATTGTCAGCATTTTTGTGGATTGTATTTATGTTCTGACCATGATATGCTGAAAAATCACCCGCAGCACCTGTATGCTGAAAGCGGGGAACAACAAAAAATATCACGGCTGCAGCAACAGCTATTATCAAGACTATCAGGGCGGCACTGCCGAATATTTTTCGGAATTTTTGTTTTTGCTGTTGTTTTTTATATTCTTTTTTTCTGTCGGCAAATTCCGCCAATTCATCCTCCTGATTTCGGCTGAATTGTTTGAACTCCGAGTGTTTTTCACGAATTTCGATTTTCTGCTGCTCTGCAAAGCTCGACTGCTTTTGGAGTATCTCAAGGGATGAGTTTCTTTTGAGCCATGATTTTCCGACACCGCAGTTGAAGCATTCCTGTTCAATGTTCCAGTTGAAGCAGCCGCAGCCGCAAAGCCAGTATTTGTCGAAAAATTCGGGCTTGAATGAAAAGACTGTGCCGTCGATATGGCTTCTGGCACATATATCTATGAATTGTCGGTTCAGGTTTCCCTGAAAGGCAAAAATACTTTGTTGCTCAAGGCTTGTATCAAAGGGTATATTACCGTTATTTTTCCATATATTTCCCGAAACATCAGTAGCCTGCTTCAATATCAGCTCAATGCTTCTTGTCTGCGGATCATGTACGGGGACTCGTCTTTTGTATCCAAATTCGATATTTCGAGCTACGTCAAGACTGCTGTATGTAACATCGGGGATATATTCCGCCTGATTTCTTTTTGCATCATAGCAATAAAGGTCAAAAGTAAGACTGCGTATATTGGTGCTTTGCAGGTTCATGAATTTCACACTTGCAAAAAGCTCTGCCTTGTCAATATCAAGTGCAAGCATAGATGAGCAGAGTGCAATGGGAGAGTCATCAAACCACAAATGTATATTTTTTTCTTCAAGTATCTTTATTTTTTCATCCGCCAAGATTCTCACCTCTGTTTTTTTTATTTACAAAAAATTTATAATAATATTTTAATACCTAAACAAATTTATGTCAAGTCAATAATAAGCGTTTTATGCGTAAACTGATGGTAAACAATAATTTTTTTTTATATTGAAAAAATTAGTTTAATTTGATATAATGAAAAAAAGAGGGGGTAGTTTTTAATGGAATCGTGTTCACAGTTATATACAAGGAAGATTGTGGATTCAATAACACACAGTCTTGGACAGGGACACAGCAGTATTCTTTTTGTCAAGCATTACAATACATTGAATGTTCCTGTGGAGAATATTCAAACGGCGGTTGCAAACAGCGACAGCAGGATAGAATTGCTGTATCATGAGTTCGGCTCAAACAAAATTCAGGAGGCTTATGAACCGTTTTTGGGCTGGATAAAGCAGCTTTATTTTAAATTTTATTTTAAAGTGCCTGTTGATAAATTTCTTGAAAATGCCGGGGTATACTATCAGAGCCGCTCGGCTATCGAAAGCTATATCATGAAAGGCGAGTGTGAAAGAAGCGAGGATATAATAGTAGTCGAGGTCGAATATGAAAGAAAGAGATTTGCGGATTCTCTTGCAAAGATATTTTCTTATATCTCAAAAAGGCATACCCTTTTGCTTGTTTTGAACAGGCTGCATCTTGCAGAAAATTCCACACTTAACTTTTTATCTGAATTTATAAAAAATACCTACAGCAATATATCACTTCTTGCAAATTACAATGAAGCATATTCTGTCCCGTCATATACCTCTGAAACGTGGACAACTCTTGTACGTCAGATAGAGGAGCTTAATTATATGCTCGACTGGAATATGCAGGATGCCCAGACAGCAGCCAATATAAATGAGAGCTTTGAGCCTGTGATATCGAACTTTCAGAATTATCTTGTCTCAATAAATAACATGATACAGACGCTTGCAATAAAACAGGCTATGCACTATCTCAAAACAGTATATAATAAAATAGTTACCGATAAGGTCAATTTAAGTGCAAAGAGTCGTGCAAAATTCTATACCCTTTATGCAACTGCTGCATTGTATGATATGAATATAACAACAGCACTTATGATGTGTGATAAGCTGAAAAATGTCAATAATAAACATCCGAATGTTGTGTATACATTTAAATATCACTATCTGCTGACATTGTGCGAGGTCTATGGAGGACAGCCTAACCTTGCAAAGAAAAATTCCGAAAAGTGTATGAAGATAGCTCATAAAAGCGGTTCCGACAAATATATATTTTTGTCTCAAATGCTGAAATATATATGCAGGCTTGACGGCTGGACAAATTCATATCGCTGGGACAGAACAATAGACGGTGATGAGCTGACGGGATTTATAAATAAGGCTATGGAATACAAAATGTATGATCACCTTGCACATGTATTGTTTTTCGGCTGCTGCAACTCCAGGGAGAATTTTGTGGATGATACACAGAACTGTGAGGAGCAGGAAAGCTTTAAAAAAGCTATGTCCATTGCAAAAATGCTGAACAATGATCGTCTTATAATTTCGGCGTGGATGAAAAATGTTTTTCTTGCCCAAGGCTACGGCTGCTTCACCTATGTCGATTATTATTATAAAAAATGTCTCGAAATAATCGAGGGACAGAATGATGTATTTGAGGAGGCATCAATTTATAACGGTCTCGGCTTCAACAGGATAGTAAGCGAACAATTTGTTCTTGCAAACAAATATTTCAATGATGCCCTCGAACTGTTCTATAGTCAGAAGGATACCTACTATGTGGCTGAAACACTCTATAATATGGCGATAAATGCTATTCTTGCTGATAAATATGAGACAGCTTACAATAATCTTCTTTATTGCATAAAATTAATAAAGTCCATAAAACAACAGAGAATGAGAGTCTGTAATATGTCCAAATTATATGGTATGATAGTTTATTGCAGCTATAAGATGGGTATCGAATACAATGCCCATTTTTATCTGAATAAAATGGAATATGTTTTGTACCATGTAATACATTCCACTGACGAAAACAGATTTTTCCTTTGGGATGACGATATGTTTTTTTACTATTTTTGCAGCGGTCTGCTCGAAAAATCGGATGATATAAAAAAGGCACAGGGATATTTTGACCAAGCAAAGTATCATATGTTGAGAACGGAGGGACTATGGTTCTTTGTATATGCCATGTTTGCGATGGAGCAAGCCGATCTGTATGAATTACAAGGTGAACCGAAAAAGGCACAGGCAATACTTGAGGAGTGTATGGAGTTCTGTAATAAAAACGGCTACAAGCACAAGGAGGAAATGCTCTTTGCAAAGTTACATAAACATCCGCTGATGCCTCCAAAAAATAATGACCTCGTTCTTGAAAAGGTGTCCAAATATCAGATAGATGACCTTATACAACAATCGGAAATGAAAATGATGCTGGCGGACAAGACCAAGGGTATTGATTTTCTTGTTGCGTGGCAGGAGCTTCTCAACAAAGAAAATTCTACTGTCAATGATATTATCGAAAATTCTATGGCTACAATGCAAAATAATTATAATATCGACAGCATACTCTATGTTGAAATCGTGAATGGTCAGCCCATTATCAGATATAACAGCGGTGAGCTTGATATCAGTGAGGAAATGCTCTATAATGTAACAGGCTATTTCAAAAGACACAAAAAAGAGGTTGTTGCTTCAAGATTTGACAGGGAATTTTATGAGTATACTCCTGTACTCTCACTTTTCGGAGTAAATAATATTGTCTCATTCGCCTGTGTTCCTCTTGCACAGGGCGATGAGCTGACGGGCTTTATGATAGCTTCCATAGAGCTTCATGAAAATATGACAGGCGGTATAATATTCCTTGACAGAAATGATCTCACTATATTTAAATTTGCCCTCCGTCAGATGACAGACACTCTCTATCGTCTCAAGGCAAGGGATGAGATAAGTCAGATGAACAGAAAATTACAGCAGAGTGCTGTTACAGACCTCCTCACAGGTCTGCTCAACAGACAGGGCTTTGCCAAAAAAATAGATGACTATGTTGAGCTTGTCCAAAAGGGAAAGCGATTTGATGTGTGTTTCACACTTCTGTATATCGATCTTGATAATTTCAAATTCTGCAATGATACTTTCGGTCATGATGTCGGCGATGAGATTCTTATAGCTTTTTCGAGGCTGTTCGAGAGAGTTACCAAAAGCAAGGGCTATATCGTCAGATACGGCGGTGATGAATTTTTGATAGTAATGCCGGAGCATACTGTCGATGAGGGGATCGAGCTTGCCAAATCCATATACAAGGCTATTGAGAAAAGTGATCATTTTATCCCCGAAATTCAGTCTGCTGTCGGAGAAAAAATAGATATCCCCGAAAATCATCGTGTCTCCTGCTCGATAGGCATTGCTTATGAGAACAGCTATGATCAGGAATCTATGAACATCGCTCTCAAACATGCCGATACCAAGCTCTATGCCGTAAAGAAAAATCAAAAATCCAATTACAGCGTTTGGGACGGAGAATGAGCCTATCCGAAAAATGAGCGGACAGCTTCAAAAATTTCAACGAGCTTGAATTTCACTTCATATTTATAGGGATTCGATATGACCTCCATCTCGTTTTTGTCAAGTGAAAGTTCAGGCTTGTTTTCCTGTGCGGACGGTATACACAGTGCAGGATACAGCATACACCACCAATTATGTCCGTTTCCGTTGCCGATGACTATCCTCAACGCACTGTATTTTCCTGCGGGCAGGGTGAAGCCTTCATATATCCTCGTGTCAAAATCCATCTCTGTTATATATGCCTCAACCTTATAGTCATAGCCGTATTTGTATATCATATCTTGAGAAAAATTCCTTATTGCCTCAAGATTTTCACGGGCAGAGTCCATCGCTTCATCACGGCTTTTGCAATTCCCGAACAGGTCGGACGTATATTCGAGGATACCGTCACGCACCTTTAATTTCAGGCTCTGATCCTGCTCGGAGTCGGAATTGGCTATTATATGGAGCCTGAATATATCCTCCTGCAAATTTTCGCATACACTGAAAAATCCCGTCAACGATACAAGACAGCTTATCATCAGACTGCACACAAGGCTTTTTATAAATAATCTCATTCTATGTAACCGCCCTTTCAGTTTTTATGATCAGAATATTGGCAGAAAAGGGCGTTGCTATTCAAGAAACGGAGGGGGAAAAAATAAAAATGAAAGAAAATAAGACAGGGGAAAGAGGGGGCAGCCTTTGGGTATATATGCTTGTCACTGCCATACTTGTTATTCTTGCGGCACTTTTGGGTTATCACCTCACCAAGCGATATAAGGAGACGATAACCGACACATACAATACAACGGTCAGCAACCTGTCGGAGCAATTTTATAATATACAGGACGACGTTGCCAACGGCATTTCGAGGCTCGAAGAAAGCGTCGAAATCAAAGAAGAAAGCGATAAGTCATAGTGACTTATCGCTTTTACTTGTTCATTTTAGGATTGTCAGTTCTGCCAAGAAGGTAGTCAATGGAAACATCAAAGAAATCAGCAATAGCTATCAGCATTCCATAGTCTGCTTCTCTTTCTTCATTTTCATATCGGCTTACTGGATTTTGATCTATATTCAATTCCATTGCAAGTCGTACCTGTGACAAATGTTTTGATTTTCTTAAAACTTTTAACCTAAACATCAATATCACCTTTGACATAGATTATATATAAATGAGCCGTTATCGCAACGAACCACAAACAATTCATTACTGGTCATTTATTCATTTTAGGATTGTCTGTTCTGCCAAGAAGATAATCAACGGAAACATCAAAGAAATCAGCAATAGCTATCAGCATTCCATAGTCTGCTTCTATTTTTTCATTTTCATATCGGCTTACCGTATTTTGCTCTATATTCAATTCCATTGCAAGTCTTACCTGTGACAAATGTTTTGATTTTCTTAAAATTTTTAACCTAAACATCAATATCACCCTTGACAAAGATTATACTAAATTGGTATAATTAAAATATCCGTAAAATGTATATTTTATTCAAGGGAGGGATAATAAATGATAGATTTTGAATTTGAAGTAGGTCATTTGGAAGATGGGGTGTGGATTCCAAAAAAATTAGATGTTGATGGCAGAGTAGATATAAAATTTTCGGTTAAAAATAATACACATTATACAATAACCTGTATTGAGCCGAGATTTTTCCCTCTTGATAAGGATTGCAGACTGCTTTTTTGCAAGTTCTATTTTTATCAGGACAGAGTGATGAAAATAAACAGATATGTATATCCCGGTCAGACTTATTCTTCTTACTTTGAAAATATGTGGTATAATAAAAATATCGTTAAGGTTTTTATGCTATATTTGGATGTGACCTTTTTAAACGGTAATAAATATTCTTCCGAAAAAGAAAAGATGTATTCTATAAATGAATAAAATCCCGAAACCTTTGTTAGTTTCGGGATTTTTTTGTGTGGATATTTATTGATGTTTGATGTTTTCGGCAAGCTGGTCGAAGGTGACTCCGTATTTTTTGGCGATATCCTGGGCATAGCTGACACCCTCGGGCGGAGCAAGGAATATCTTATATGAACGCTTGCCCTCGTGGATTCCTGTGATAAGGCTCGCAACCTTGCTGTCACCTTCGATTTGTGTATTGACTTCGTTCAGATTCATTGCCAGCTCGTGCATATGGGTATTGAAAATAGTCCTTGCACCAAGATATCTCAATGCCCTTACAACGTCTTTTGCAATATAAAGTCCTTCCGCAAATGAAGTTGTCGCAAGGGATTCATTGAACAGAAGCAGGCTTTCGTTGCTTGCCTGTGCAAATATCTCGCTCATACGTTTGGATTCCTCGCCGAGTCTGCCAAGGTCAACAGTCTTATTTTCGTCAGCGGGGAAATGTGTATAGATATTGTCAACGGGACTCAAG
Source organism: uncultured Ruminococcus sp. (assembly GCA_902767125.1). Classification (GTDB taxonomy): domain Bacteria; phylum Bacillota; class Clostridia; order Oscillospirales; family Acutalibacteraceae; genus UBA1213. Next base: position 10,232 of record CACXGJ010000283.1, read on the forward strand.
TTTACACTGTCACAGGGAGTATAAATTCCGCACTGTGCGAGGAGAAAGAGAATCCCGACAGCCTGTGTCATGGTAGTTTTACCGCCTCTGTTCGGTCCTGTCATGATATATATTCTATGATCGGCATCAAAGTCAATATCATTTGCAACGATATCTATTTTCTTTCCGTCAACTTTCTGCATTGCCAGCTTGAAATTATAAAGTCCCTTTACGTGCATATCACGGTTTTTATTATCGGTTATTTCGGGCTTGCAAACGGGAATGCCCAGTTCCTGCATTTTGTTGATATAATCAGCCCATCTGATATAGAAAAGAAATTCAGGTATCAGCTTTGTAAGACCATATCCGCTGACATTGGTGTATTTTGATAATTTGCCTTTAAGTCTCTTGACAGTCAGACCGAGCATTTCGGTAATTACATTGGTAAGATTTGAGGTCAGGGGGTCTTCTCCTGCAACCTTGCTGACAGTGTGGAAATGTGTCATGCCATGGAAGCCCGCTCCGTTTTCAAGCTGATTATCCTTTGTGGCAAAGTTGAGAAATCTGCTGAGCAAAGGAGTTTTCGTGAAAGGTTCTGTATTTATCGAAACAATGCCGACTTCAACGGGACGCATGAGGTTATCCAAATTTACACCGAGAGAAACACTTTTTACTTCTCGTACCTCATTAACAAGATCCTTTATATCTTCTTTCAGGTGTTCAAATCCGCTTTCGAGATATATCGAATTGACATAATCCTTGAGGAGTTTAAGCCCCTCGGATTTTACCTCATTTTCGGAAAGAGCCTCATTTATACCCGACATAC
>CACXGJ010000284.1 GCA_902767125.1 uncultured Ruminococcus sp.
ACTGAACAGCGGGGAATCATCATTGACAAGTGCCTGTGCATATTTTCTCATGTCATCTATTGTACCTGTTACAGCACCTGACGGATACAGGTTTATAAATGTCATATTGGTTCCGAGAGGTTCATAAAAACCCTTGAAATTTTTTCCATAGGATTTAAGTTTCTCACGCTGAATCCTTACCCATTCGTTGTCCTTATGGTCGGGCATGATTGATGTATGCTCCATTCCCAAGGGCTTGAATATATTTTCACGGACATAATCACCGTATTTCATGCCAGTTATACATTCAATAACATATCCTGCCAAAGATGCTCCCCAGTTTGAATATGCCGAAACAGTCCCCGGTTTGAATACCTGTAACGGCTCACTGTACTGCAAGGCTTCACCGAGAGGCATTATTTCATTTTCATCAGTCACCTGTATTGTATAAACAGTCTCCTGCCATCCGCCTTTGTGATTCATCAGATCGACCATAGTTATCGGTGTATCATATTGCAGCTTTTTTAAAAATCCATTGGGCAAATATTGTCTTACATCCTTATCAAGGTCAAGCCTGCCCTGTTCATAAAGCTGCATGGCACTTACCCAGATCATTGTTTTTGAAACGCTGCCCCATTCATAAACGGTATTTTCATCAGACTGGATTTGATTTTCCGAATCGGCATTGCCATAGTATTTTGTGTATACATCATCACCTATGAAAGCAGACACTGCTGCCGAAACACAATCTTTTTCTTTTGCGATAAGCTCGACAGTTTTCTCAAATTCATCACTTTTGAGTCCTGACGGAAATGTCTTTTCGGCCGCCTGAACATTCACTGCAAACGGTGAAATTATCACAGCAAAAATTACAAACAATGAACCGATACATTTTGAAACATACGAAAGTTTTTTCACTTCAAAAACCCCCAAACACATATTTTTTTAATATAACAATAGCATAATATAACAAAAATGTCAATTATAATTATAGAATATCAACAAAATCTCAACCAATATTATCCAAATATGTAATTACAAGAATAAAACTATCTATAAAAAGTAATTTTTAAATGTGAATTTTATAAATATTTATAAAGAATTACCAATTATTGGCTATTATTGATCAATTTGCATAAAGAATGAATTTAATGAAAAACATTTTTCTATCTTTATAAGGGAAAATTCCATAATTTGTGTCTTGATTTTTCCAAAACAAAATGATATAATCTACTTCCATAGGAAAATGTTACTTAACTATAATATAATGTTACAAAAATGTTATTTTTCTGTAATATTTTCTTCGTGTGAATAATATAATGTATAATTGGAGTAATTATACATTGAAAAAAATGAGAGGTGTCAGCAGTGGACAATGAACCGAAACTCCCCGAACAAATTCCCGAAGCTGTGGCACCCAAAAAAAAGAAAAAGAAGAAAAAATCCATCAGGCATTATCTTATCGAACTGCTTGTGAAAATAGCTTTGACTGTCATCGGATTGTGGATATTGCTCAATTATATTGTGGCGATAAATGTCTGCCACGAAAATTCGGCTTATCCGATGATAAAAGACGGTGACTTTTGTCTTACTTACAGGCTTTCGGAACTCAAACAGGGTGATCCTGTTTCATACCATGCCGATGATCACATAAAATTTGCAAGGATAGTCGCATTCGGCGGTGACACCGTTGATATTAAAAATGACACTGTTCAGGTCAATGGTTTGAATATCCCCGAAAATGTCGTTTATCCTACCAACTTACAGGGAAATGTCATAGAATTTCCCTATACTATCCCCGATGACTGCGTTTTCGTTCTGAACGATTACAGGAGTGACCTGTCGGACAGCCGTACATTCGGCGGCATACCTCTCTCCGATATTCAGGGTACTGTTGTTTTCATCATGCGAAGACGTGGCATATAATATATATTTTTATAATTTTAGGAGGAAATGAAAATGAAGAAAAGAAACTTTTTGGCAGCTCTTGCAGCTCTTACAGTAATGACTTCTATGTTTTCGGTTTCGGCAGGTGCGGTAGGAACAAAATACACACCCGGTCTGACAGCCGCAAAAAAAGATGACACTACTCCCGTAAGCATAAATAATACTTCATTTGACAAATATCTTGTAATGGATATCAATGCAAATGTTCCTAATGCTACCTTTAACTTTGCAATTTCAAAATATTCCGATGAAGCAGAGAAAAAAGTTATTGTAGCTGCTGCAGGTGACGACCTTGCCGTTATTAACGGTGTTGAGGGTGCTAAATTCACTGTCAGCAAGGATTCAAATGAAGATGTTGTCTTTACATCGGATGATACTGCAACTACCGAAGAAACAGCCAAGGCAGAAGAAACTAAAAATGAAGCTGTCGTTTTCGGCACACCTGATGATAAGGATGAAAAATTCGCTGCTAAAAAACTTACACTCGATTTCAGTGAAGTACAGTTTGATGAGCCGGGTGTTTATCGTTACCTTATCACAGAAACAGGCACTAATCAGGCTATTGCCAATGATACAGGTGTGACAGGCGACAGCAACACTTACAGAACACTTGATGTTTATGTAGAGGATTATGATGCTTACTACAATGCTCTGAATGAAGAAGACAGGGCAAACTACACTGCACCCACAGGAAAAGAGCTTTTCATCACAGGCTATGTACTTTACAACGGTAAAAATGATAAAGCTCCTTCCAAGAACGGCGGAGATGTTACCAAGAGCAGCAGCTATACAAATACTTATACGACTCACGACCTTACTTTCAGCAAGACCGTTGCAGGTAACCAAGGCTCAAAGGATAAGTACTTTAAGTTTGATGTAACAATCAGCGGTGCCGTAGCAGGTACAGTTTATACTGTTGATCTCTCAAATGCAGACGCTTCAATAAACGCTAATCCCAACAGTGCAACAACTGTTATTACAGAAGATATTGCAACAGAAGGTGTTGTTACACAGCCTGCTGCTATCACAGTTGGTGCTGACGGCACAGTTACACAGACTTTCTATCTCCAACACGGTCAGTCAATAATTATTCGTGGACTTGCTGACGGCACATCTTATGAAGTAAAAGAAGCACCCGAAGATTACGTTGCAAGTGCAGAAGTCACAGGTGATAACAAAAAAGCTGACAATACTGATATTACCCTTGAAAACAACACTGTTTCCGATGATTCTATCGAGGATGATACAACTGCTGCTTTCACAAATACACGTCAGGGTACTATCCCCACAGGTGTTATCCTTTCAGTTGCCGCTCCCGTTGCAATAGGTGTGGTCGTTCTCGGCGGTATCGTATTCCTTGTTATCAGAAACAAGAAAAGAGAATCAGAGGACGAAGAATAATTGATAAGATTTCTTAAAAATCTGAATATCATCTATGAAAAGCTGTTGCTTTTCATACTCGTGATAATTTTATTGATATCTGCATGGTGTGTTTATGACTG
>CACXGJ010000285.1 GCA_902767125.1 uncultured Ruminococcus sp.
ATTCTGCACAAACGGCAACAGTGAATGTCGCTTGTACATATATGAAAAATACAGCACGATAAGCGGAATATGGCTATCCCACTGTGTATACTGTCATTCATATCAGATTGAATGTAAAAAGGGGACACAGTCAGTCTATGCTGTGCAGGCGGTTTTTTCCAAAAGCTCCCTTTCAACAATGCCTAATCTTGAGCATTATTATCACCTGACATAATTTTATAGCAAGATGTACACTGCCTCAAGGGGGTGTTCCAGAATGGAACATTTTATTGTTACTTTTGACGATTTTTAAACAGAAAACACACCGCAATATCAACACTTTCACCAATCATTGCCGAATTAATACAGTTTTTGAAAAAATCTCCTCCGTCACATTTCTTGTACGAGCATGATATTACACCTTATATGACAGGAAGCTCATAGTGGTCGCTTGATGTAACAGTAAACGAATATACAGCAGAAGCGGTTTTTCCGTCTGCGTCTTTTACGCTCACCGTAAGCTCGAAGTTGTTGCTTGTTTTAAGGGTATAGCTTCCAAAAGCAGACTTTTTAAGTATGAATTTCGGGTCGGTACCGAAACTGCGTAACAGCTTCCATTCGGTCGTACCCTTTTCCCTGTATTTGAGTGAATATGTATATCCGCCTGCACCGCCCGACGCATTTGCCGTAAATATTGCAGGTGTATCCGAATACACTGTACTCTGTCCGCCGCTGAACGTGCCTTTAACGGTCAGCTTTTCCGCATCAGACTTCTTTGTTACTGTGAATGGTTCATATCCTGTCTTTTTTATACAGCCTGCTTCGTCCTTTGCCTTTGTAACAACAACGTATTCTCCCGGTTGAGTAACAGATATCACTGCGTTTCCGCTTTGTCCGAAAGCAAGAGCAGTTTTCCATTTATTTGCCCCGGATTCATAATCACTCTTTAACGCATAATAAACAGCATACTGCACCTTACCCGTACCGCCCGATGATGAAGGCGTTACAGTAAGAGTATCTCCCACTTTGACCTCTACAGCAGAGAATTTCTGCTTTACAGTCAGTTCCTTATTTACCGTAAATTCGCTGTAGGTCTTTCTGATAATTCCCGACGGATTTTTAGCCTTTGCACACACCTCATAAGTGCCTGCTTCTTTCGGAAGTATATTTACAGTATTTTTTGTTCCATACCACTGTATCTGCTTCCATGAATCCGCACCCGTTTTCCTGTAATAGAATGCGAACATACATTCTTCACCGGTTCCCGAAACATACGCATTGATAGTTTGGCTCTGACCAAGAGTTATCTCATCATGCGAAAAACTTACAATGGTCTTGAAATCAAACGCTTCAAATGTGAAGTATTCTTTTTTTAATATGCCGTTGCGGTCCTTTACTTTTACGCATACATCATATTCTCCTGCATTTACGGGGGTTATCAAAACGCTGCACGAAGCACTGTCTTTAAGACTTGTTTTCCACGAAGATGCTGTCTTTTTCTTCCAGTAGACTTCATATTTATATCCTCCGCTGCCTCCGTTCGCTTTTGCCGACACTTTCACTCCTGTTCCGACAGCCGCTTTGTTGACAGACAGCGAACCGTTGACGGCAAGATCATCAACTACCGAAATTGAAAGATATTCCTTTGTTATCTTACCCAACGAATTTTTTGTTTTTGCACATATGTCATATTTTCCTGCTTTAGAAGGTTTGATAACAGCAAAAGCATCTTTGGAATATTTTTTTGCGGTAGTCCAAGTACCTCCGCCCTGCATACGGTAGTAAAAAGCATATTCACAGCCCTCGGCTGCTTCAGGTGCTGCTTTCACGGTAACACTTGCTCCCAGCGAAATTTTATCCGCTGACAGCACAGCCGTTGTTTTTGCAGCCGACTGAACAGCCTGCACTGTACTTTCCGCAGATACAGTTACCGCAGCCGGTATCACAGAAGTTTGCACCGCAAGTGCCGCCAGAACTGCAGCTATAAAAAATCTCTTTTTCATCACACTACATCTCCTTTTCATCTGTTTCTCAATTTTTCATATCACTTTTTTGCCTTTCTGATTATAACAAATAATACTCCTGCAACAATCACTATCACACCGCATATTGCAGCAATGATTATCGGGAGATTGCTGCCGTTTGATTCAGGGCGTTCCGAATTTTCGGCAGGAGCTGCCGCCTGCTCACGGGAACTATTGTTTTCTTCCGAAAGAGAATCATCTGATTTTTGGGTATCACTGCTGTTTTCCGATGATACAGATTCGTCAGCTCCTTTGGAATCACTACTGATTTTCGATGATAAAGAATTGTCGGAGCTTTGGGAAACAATACCGATTTCCGATGACAAAGAATTGTTGGAGCTTTGGGAATTACTACTGATTTTCGATGACAAAGAATTGTTGGAGCTTTGGGAAACAATACTGATTTCAGATACATGAGACGGTTCATTATCGGCAGATGATGTTGTTTTGCTTGTTTCGACCAGCTCGCCGTCAGGTGTAATAACAGGCAATTCAATGTAATGAATTACTGAGGATTCAGCTTTACCCGAAGGAGTCGATTTTTCTTCTGTATCTGATTTGTCGGTCGTCGATGTGCTTTCAACTGTGCTTTCGATTTCCGGCAAAGAGTCAAGCGGCAGTTCAAAATCATGATCTGTCACCGCCGAAACCGTCAAAGATGTTTGCAGGAATATAACGCACAGCACACCAAACAGTATCATTTTGTACTTATTTTTCATATCGTTACCTCGTTAAGAATATCGGCGGACAGCATCGCAGCCGCCCGCCGTTATTTTATGTCATTATCTTTCCTTTTTGAATTTAATGCTGATAAAGCATTTGCAGATCAGTTCCGATACTGCAGGCAGCTGCAGCGGAGCAGCCACTTTTATACCTGAGTAATGTGCCATACATCATTGTCGGCATCGTAGCTCACTTTGAACTGCTTGCCCTCGTCGGGGATAAACTTGCTGGTTTCACCATCGTTGTAGCAAATGAACTCATTATTGTCATTGATGAAGAAAGAATAAACACTGTTCCATGTTCTGC
>CACXGJ010000286.1 GCA_902767125.1 uncultured Ruminococcus sp.
CAACATCTAATTTTTCGGATTCAAGTCCCGTTGAAAGCTCTGCCGCTGATGAAAATAACGTAAGTGTAACATCAAGTCCTTCTTCATCAAAATAGCCTTCCTCCTTTGCGACAAATCCGAGAAGATGTGCCGTAGAGTTGAGATGACCTAAATTAAAGCTTGTTTTTTCGAGTGAACCCGATACAGTGCTGTCTGATGTTGAATTGCCGTTACCTGATGATTTATTCTCGGAAACATCATTGCAGCCTGCAAGGGCTGTTATTGTAAGTGCTGCCGCAAGAAGTGCAGCTGTAATTTTTCTGTTCATATCAATCTTTCCTTTCAATTTATTCTCCGCAACAATCGGGGATATGTGAATCTTCGTTATTCCGACAACAATCGGACTTTTCGTGACAGCAGCTCTTTTCACTGTCTGATACCGACATTTCAGCATTGTTTGTACAGCCCGATAAAAATGCCGCTCCCAAAAACAATGCAAGAATTATTGCAGATATTTTATATTTCATAATGCTTTCCCTTTCCTCTTGTCATAAAAAATGGGAAGTCATCACTGACCTCCCGTGTGAGAAAAACATACCGTCACATTCGGAAAGCACAGCAAGCCCTGACACAAAAAAATGCCTTCTGTGTCGTACACATACAACAGCTCATACACATTTCATTTAACTTTGTCATTGTGACTTACTCCTTTCTGTTTCGTTGAGATTATTATAACATGGGTTTCTTCATTTGTCTAATATCCGATAGGTATTATAGGTAATAGGTGAAACCTATTACTCATTCAGTATATCAAGGGCATTTTTATAAGCTATTCTTTCAAATTCCTCTGCCGTCAAATGCAGCTTCCGAAATCTGCATACCTCATCAACGGGACTCCACAAAGGAAAATCTGTTCCGAACAGTATCCTTTCCGCACCATAGCCGTGAATGAACTTTGTCACCTGTTCGGAAGATAAAAACATCATTGTGCTTGAAATATCCAAGTAACAATCCGTATCCTTCAATATGTCAAATGCCTCATAAAAAACAGACCAGCCGCCCAGATGGGCAGCTATGACCTGCAAATGCGGAAAATTATTGATAATATTTTTTAGCCTGCGAGGATGTGAGTAATCAAACCTTTTGTCACCGCAATGAACGAGCAGGGGAATCTTCCACTGAATGTGATCGAATATTTCAAACAATCTTCTGTCATCCATATTGAAATGCTGTGTATCGGGGTGCAGCTTTAATCCTTGCAAGCCCGAGCTTATGATAAATTCCGTTTCATCAAGGATATTTTCACTGTCGGGGTGGAGTGTTCCGAATCCGTGAAATTCACTGTGTGCCTTTACCTCGTCAAGAATAAAATTATTGATATGATGCACCTGTTCGGGCTTTGTCGCAACAGGCAACAGTACAAATTCAGATATGCCTGCGGTTTTCCCGACAGACAATAATTCTTCCCCCGTACCAATGTGGGCAGGTGTTATATCATAGAAATCCCCTGTTGACTGTGATGCCTTTTCCGCTATCTTCGGGGGATAAATGTGTGCATGAAAGTCAATTATCTTCATTTTGCACCCCCAGATATTTTTTGAGTTCCTCAATGTACATTTTTCCTACACGGCTGATATGGATATTCTTTTTAGTGATATAGCCTATTTTCATTCTGCTGCCCTTGTGTTCGCTGTCGGGTTCAAAGGGAACGGCTATAAAATCACTGCCATTGAGTTCCTCGCATATAATGCCCGAACAAAGCGTATAGCCGTTCAGTCCTACCATCAGATTCAGCATTGTCGCCCTGTCAGTCGCTTTTATAGTTCGTGGATACTGATGATTGCTTAATATCTCCTCCGCAAAGTATACTGAACCGCTGCCGCCCTGCTCAAATGACAAACTCGGATATTCCGCAAGCTCATCAAAGCATATGCTTTTTTTATGTGCAAGAGGATGCTCTTTCCACAGATACACATATGCGTCACATGTGATGAGTTCATGAAATTCCAGCTTATTCGTTCTCATCAGCTTTGTGATAACAGGCGAATTGAAATCACTTAAATACAGAACACCTACTTCACTTTTGAGATTGCTCACATCATCAATTACTTTTTGAGTACGGACTTCCCTTATGGCAAATTCATATTCATCTGTGTTGAGTTGCTTCACCAATTCAACGAAGCTCTTAACTGCAAATGAATAATGCTGTGTTGAGACAGAAAACTTTTTCTTTATTTTGCCTTTTTCGCCGTATCTTTCGGAAATCACTTCATACTGATGGTAGAGTTCACGGGCATAGGAAATAAATTCCATACCGTCACTTGTCAGTGTGACTCCCCTGCCACTGCGGTGAAAAACGGAAATACCGAGTTCCTTTTCAAGCTCCCTGACGGATTCCGTCAAAGACGGCTGTGAGATATATAATACTTCACTTGCCTTATTGAAAGAACCCTGCTCTGATATAGTTATCACATAATGTATCTGCTGTAATGTCATAGTACACCTTTATTCATATAGATTTTTTGTAAAGTACCTGTCGCCCCTGTCGGGAAAAATGACAACGATATTTCCCCTTGCACCGTCTGCGATAAGTTTCTTTGCAGCGGCAAGTGCTGCACCGGATGACGAGCCTGCAAATATTCCCTCTTTTTTCGCAAGCTCCCTTGCATTTTCAAAAGCTTCGGCATCTGTCATTTTTACTACCATGTCAACGAGTGACATATCCATTGTATCGGCTATGAAATCGTTTCCGATACCCTCGATATTATAATCACCGTGTTCTCCGCCGCCCATTGTCGAACCGACAGGATCGGCAAGTACACCTGTAATATCACTTTTTTTCTCCTTCAGATATTTTACGACACCCGAATATGTACCGCCGCTGCCTGCACCTGCTACAAGATAATCGACATTGC
>CACXGJ010000287.1 GCA_902767125.1 uncultured Ruminococcus sp.
GCTTGATTGCGAGATGCTTTTAAGAGTTCACGGTATTTTGAGGACTGAAAAAGACAAAGATCTTGCCATAGGCGGTGCTATGATAAAATTGAGCGACCATATCACACAGCATGAAGCAGGAGCTTTATGGGATGGCAAAAGACATATCTCACTCGGACAGGGATATGATTTGACAAGGCGTGAGAATGTGTTTGCGGAATATCCTCATTGTGATTACAATGCGTGGTGGTTTTATTGCTTTCCGTCAGGCTGGCAGTCGAAATACGGTTATCCCTTGCAGTTCTTCATAAAAGAAGATGACATAGAATATTCCTTGAGATGTGCAGAAGCAATAGCCGTTTTGAATGGCATAGCCGTATGGCATGATGATTTTGAAAGCAAATATGACGGCTTTCAGGAGTATTATATAAAAAGGAATGAACTGATACTTACATCTGTCAATGACCAAAAGTCATATCCTTTTTTTCAGGTCGAAAAGTTAGTGAAATGCGTGATGCGTCAGGTGGTCTATCAAAGATATTTTTTGGCTGACATAGTGATAAGAGCATATGACGATTATCTGAAGGGCTGGGAACATTTCAGGAACATTGACACGGAAAAGCTGAATGTTGAGCTGATAGATTCGTGTAAAAAATTGCTTGATGACGATGAGCTGAAAAAATACGGTGTGTATTTTGACAGTGAAAAATATGACTATGCACTGAATGAACAAAAACAATTGTTTAAACAGATGATTACATTCAACGGATATTTCATACCCGAATGTTTTTACAAAAAAGATAAAGACGGCTTTGCGATAGTACCGTTGGCAGGGTGTAAATTTATCAATTTTTATAAGCATAAAAAAATTCTGCATTATGATATTTCACGCAGAAAAGGTTTTGTTACAGAGATAAAAAAGTCTGCATTTTGGAAATACTGTTTTTTGCTTGTCGGTAAAAGTATGAAATTTCTTGTGAAATATCCTTCTGTGCGAAAGGGATATAAAAAACATATTAAAGAATTAGCGGATTATCAAAAGGAGGCTGAATCCAATGCTTGAAAGACTTATCCAAACGGCACAGGAAAGGGAATTGCCCGACCTTGTGCTGAAAAACGGAAAGATAGTAAATGTATTCACGGGGGAGATAATTGACGGTGATGTTGCAGTCACAGACGGTATAATAGTCGGTGTAGGAAAATATCACGGAAAGACCGAAAAGAACCTTGAAGGAAAATATGTTGTACCGGGATTTATAAATGCCCATGTTCACGTTGAATCCTCGATGGTGACACCGCCCGTCTATTCCTATGAGGAGTTGAGATGGGGTACTACAACTATCATAACCGATCCGCACGAAATAGCAAATGTCGGAGGTGTGGAGGCACTCGAAAATATACTCATGGCAGCAGAAAAATGTTCGATAAACTATTATGTCATGCTGCCGTCATGTGTGCCGTCAACGCCCTTTGAACATGCGGGAGCTGTACTTAAAGCAGATGAGCTTTTGAAGTTCCATGATGATCCGAATGTATTGGGACTTGGGGAATTGATGAATGTTGTGGGTACGCTCGACTGCTATCCTGAAATAATGAAAAAAATAGAGGGATTTTCCGATAAAGTAATAGACGGTCATGCACCGATGGTGACGGGAAATGAACTCAACGGCTATGCAACAGCAGGAGTTGATACAGACCATGAGAGCATATCATATAATGAAGCGGTTGAGAAGTTGAGATGCGGAATGGCTGTTCTTGTGCGTGAGGGATCGGCTTCTAAAAATTTGAAAGCAATTATTCAAGGAGTAGTAAAAAACGGTATTGATACTTCAAGGATGGCATTCTGTACAGATGATAAGCATCTTGCCGATATACGAAAGGAAGGAACTATCCGTTTCAATATCAAAAAAGCTGTTGAATTAGGCTTGTCGCCCGTAAAAGCCATACAGATGGCAACTATAAATGCGGCGAATATTTATGGCTTGAAAAAAACAGGTGCAGTAGCTTGCGGATATAAAGCTGATATTGCGATATTGGATGACCTTGAAAATTTCAATGTCGTCGAAGTATACAAAGACGGAGTGACATTTGAGGATATTCCCGAGCCGTCAAATATAAATTACAATGAAAAACTGCTTTGCTCCGTGAATACGGCAGATATAGATGAAAAAGCATTTGATATCCCGATAAATTACAGCTATTCGGTGATAGGGATAATAGAAAATCAGATAGCGACAGGCAAGCTGACACTGTCACACCGTAGGGTAGAAAAGGGCATGGCTGAAGGTACTGTAAGGAAAATAGCCGTTATTGAAAGACATCATGCAAAAGAATTTCATGCTTGTGCATATATAAGCGGATATGGTCTGAAGCATGGTGCGATTGCAACAACTGTTGCACATGATTCGCATAATATAATCGTGATAGGCGATAATGATACTGATATGCTGAAGGCTGTTGAAGTGCTGAAACGTATAAACGGAGGCTATGTTATAATAAAAGACGGTGAAACAATAGCTTCACTGCCGTTGGAATTGGGTGGACTTATGAGTTTAAAGAGTGCTGACGAGTTTATACCCATGCTTGATGATATCATACAAAAAGCCTATGACATGGGAGTGAACAAAAACATAGATCCGTTTATAACACTTTCATTCATGGCACTTCCCGTTATCCCCGAAATTCGTATAACAGACTGCGGATTGTTTGATGTAACTAAATTTGATTTTATTTAAAAAGGAGTTTTTTATGAAAAAGTCAGCGGTAATAATTATTGTATCGGCATTGATATGCTCGCTTTTTATGACATCATGCGGAGAGGATAAGACACAGCAGTCATCTGTAAACGGAAATATGGCATTTTCAGTAAATGCCGGCAAGGTTTCAGAAAATCAGGAGGCTTCCGAAAAATCGGAGAATGAAAAGTCAGAGGATGAGAAGTCGGAGGATGAAAGCTCACAGATCGAGGAAAGTGACTTTTCGGATGTGGCTGAAGCAGATCGGAGCATTGACGGAGAAATATCCGATCCCGAACAGGTCAGCAGTATTCAGCAGATATTTGCAATGCCAAAGGCTGTTGAAGATTTTGACAGGGTTGTAGAGAGTTTGTCAAATGACACCGTAACAGCGAGGATATTTCCGGAAGGCGATGATACTGTTGTTATTGAGTTTACGGCAGTTAATGAAATAACGGGCGACCGTGATATGGTAGAAGCAGGGCTTGATGCGATAATTGATGACGGAAAATCAAACTTATTGCAGTCAATAAAAAATATTGAACAGGCAATGCCGAATCTTGGAAATGTAATAATATCTGTAAGATTTTATAATCCTGACGGAACATTTCTCTATTCAAAGGACATTACAAGTGATATGTATGATGAAGATGATGAGGATATTGAATTATCCGATTATGAAGATGACCAGGATATTTCCGAAATAAGCATACCTGTCGGCGGTCATTATGATTCGCTCAAGGAATTGTTTGAAGAAAATTATGAATATTTTAATTCTCTCGAAAAAGCAAATACAAATGAGATGATGGAAACTTCAATATTCCTTACAGATGATGACAAAACACTTGTATTTATGCTTCAAATAAAAGCGGAATTGGATGAAAAACAGACAAGTCAGCTTGGAGATATTCTTGTAGAC
>CACXGJ010000288.1 GCA_902767125.1 uncultured Ruminococcus sp.
ATGAATATGTTTCACTCAACGGGATAATGGTGAAAAGAAGCACCGTTATAAAAATGCTTGAAACAAAAAAATCCATGAAAAACGAGGGGTGATATTGACAGATTTTTGACAAACGATTATAATACTATTATAAAATCACTTTTTGGATAACAAATTATATTTGTTTTGAAAACGGAGGAGAATGAACAATGACTGAAATTAAGGAAAACCTTGTGCATGACATTGACAGCTTCAATGAAAAGCTCGCTCAAGTAAAAGAAGCACAGAAAAAATTTGCGGAGTATTCACAGGAACAGGTCGATAAAATTTTTAAGGCTGCTGCCGTTGCAGCAAATCAGGCTCGTATACCGCTGGCAAAAATGGCTGTTGAAGAAACAGGTATGGGAGTTGTAGAGGACAAGGTAATCAAAAATCACTATGCAGCAGAGTATATCTATAATAAGTATAAGGATACAAAGACCTGTGGAGTCATAAGCCGTGATACAGCCTTTGGAATGACGGAAATAGCAGAGCCTATCGGAATAATCGGTGCAGTCATTCCTACAACGAATCCGACTTCGACTGCTGTCTTCAAGGCTCTTATATGCCTGAAGACAAGAAACGGCATTATAATAAGTCCTCATCCCCGTGCAAAAAATTCCACAATAGCAGCGGCTAAAATAGTTCTTGAAGCAGCAGTAAAGGCAGGGGCTCCCGAAAATATAATCGGCTGGATAGATGTACCATCACTTGAACTTACAAATGCTCTTATGAGAAATTCCGATACCATCCTTGCAACAGGCGGTCCCGGAATGGTAAAATCGGCATATTCCTCCGGTAAGCCTGCTTTGGGCGTGGGTGCAGGAAATACACCTGTTATAATCGACAGTACGGCTGATATAAAAGTTGCCGTTAATTCCATAATCCACTCAAAAACCTTCGATAACGGTATGATATGTGCATCGGAACAGAGTGTGACAGTTCTTTCGGATATCTATGATGAAGTCAAAAAGGAATTTGCAGCAAGAGGCTGTTATTTCCTGAAGGATGATGAAATTGATAAGGTAAGAAAGACTATCCTTATAAACGGCTCTCTCAATGCAAGAATAGTCGGACAGTCTGCATATAAAATAGCACAGCTTGCGGGAGTAGAAGTTCCCGAAAGAACAAAGGTACTCATAGGTGAAGTTGAGAGCGTTGATATAAGCGAGGAATTTGCTCATGAGAAGCTGTCGCCTGTGCTTGCGATGTATAAAGCAGAGACCTTTGACGAGGCTCTTGCAAAGGCAGCACAGCTTGTTGCAGACGGCGGTTACGGTCACACTTCATCACTCTTTATACACCCTGCTCAAAAGGAAAAAATCGAAAAGCATTATCATGCGATGAAGACCTGTCGTATAGTTATCAATACACCATCCTCACATGGCGGTATAGGTGACTTGTATAACTTTGCTCTTGTACCGTCAATGACACTCGGCTGCGGCTCATGGGGCGGAAACTCTGTTTCGGAGAATGTCGGGGTAAAGCATCTCCTGAATATAAAAAGAGTTGCAGAACGCCGTGAAAATATGCTTTGGTTCAGGACTCCACAGAAAGTTTATTTCAAAAAAGGCTGTATGCCGTTAGCCCTTGACGAGCTTGGCATGATGGGCAAGAAAAAGGCATTTATCGTGACAGACAGCTTCCTGTATAAAAACGGCTATGTAAAGCCTATCGAAACAAAACTCGATGAGCTTGGAATACAGCATACCTGTTTCTATAACGTGCAGCCCGATCCGACACTTGCATCTGCAAAAGAGGGTGCAGCAGCAATGTCATTGTTTGAGCCTGATGTGATAATTGCATTGGGAGGCGGCTCTGCAATGGATGCAGGCAAGATCATGTGGGTACTCTATGAGCATCCCGAAACGGATTTCATGGATATGGCAATGCGTTTCATGGACATAAGAAAAAGGATATGTCCATTCCCGAAAATGGGCGAGAAGGCATATTTTGTAGCCGTTCCCACTTCATCGGGAACAGGCTCGGAGGTCACTCCGTTTGCCGTCATTACAGATGAATCCACGAATATAAAATATCCGTTGGCAGACTATGAGCTTTTGCCGAACATGGCAATAGTAGATGCCGATAATATGATGAATCAGCCGAAGGGCTTGACAAGTGCATCGGGTATAGATGCACTGACACACGCCCTTGAAGCATATGCTTCGATAATGGCAACGGAATATACAGACGGACTTGCCCTTCAGGCTATGAAAAATATATTTGAATACCTGCCGTCAGCGTATGAGAACGGTGCAAACGATCCTGTTGCAAGAGAAAAAATGGCAACTGCTTCAACAATGGCAGGCATGGCATTTTCAAACGCATTCCTCGGAGTATGCCACTCAATGGCACATAAGCTCGGTGCATATCATCATATTGCACACGGTGTTGCAAATGCACTTCTCATCACATATGTAATGAGATTCAATGCCGATCCCGTACCGCCAAAGATGGGAACATTCTCACAGTATCCCTATCCGCATACACTTGAAAGATACTGCGAATGTGCGAGATTTTTGGGAATTGTCGGCAAAGATGACAATGAAACGCTTGATTTGTTCATTGAGAAGATAGAGGAATTGAAAGCTGTATGCGGAATTAAAAAGACAATCGCAGATTACGGAGTAAGTGAGGAAGATTTCCTTGCAAGCCTTGACGAAATGACAGAGAACGCATTTGACGACCAGTGTACAGG
>CACXGJ010000289.1 GCA_902767125.1 uncultured Ruminococcus sp.
AGTTTCCGTATGGTATCGGAGTTGAGTATGATGGCGGAATGGTTGATGATGATTTAGAGATTGTATCCATTCCCGCAAGCACCTATGCGGTATTCACAAGCAAAGGCAAAATGCCCGATGCTTTTGTTGATACCTATCACAGAATAGTTACAGAGTTTTTTCCTCAAAGTACGCATTACGAATATGCCGAAAATGTAGAATTTGAAGTTTATTCCTCGGCAGATACTTCCGATCCGAATTATCAGTGTGAGATTTGGATTGCAGTAAATGAAAAAACAGAGTAAGAGATACTTGACAAAAACAGGCGGATCTGATCTGTCTTGAAAACGATTGATACAAAAAAGCCTGAAATCAGCGTAAATCGCTTATTTTCAGGCTTTTTTCGATGAAGAAAACAGGGATTCTTTTTTCATAATTTCTGTAATGTTGTAAAAATCCATGTCATGTATGTGATATAATTTAGAAAATGAATCCCGTTAAAAAAGCTGTCAGGGCTGCTGCAAGTGATACAACTATCAAAGGCAGGTCAAAGTATGCAAGTACAACTGCAACGCCTGTTCCGGCGAGGGCTGTATAGATATTTCCCGTGCTGTAAAAAATTGCAGGTATTGTCATTGCACTCAAAACAGCATACGGGACATAATACAAAAAGCTCTTTAAAAAATTTGATGTTATCTTTTTCCTGAAAAATGCAAACGGCAATGCCCTTATCAGATAAGTAACTCCTGCCATAACTATTATGTATATTGCAATGCTCATTCATTTTCACCATCCTTTTGCGGAAATACCACTGCACCAAGTACAGCGGAGATTATCGCCGAGATTATAACAGCAAAGCCCCCTGATATGAACGGCAGAAGATATTTGCATATAACGCTGAAAAGAGCCGCCATACCAACAACAAACAGAATATTTTTGTGCTTTCGTACAGGGGGGACTATTATGGCAATGAACATTCCGTAAAGAACTATCCCAAGAGCAGAGGTGACGTTTGCAGGCAGAAGTGTGCCTGCCGCACCGCCTAAAAATGTGCCCGATACCCACCCAAATGTTGATATTACTATAACTCCGTACATATAATTCGGCTTAAGGATATTTTCCTTTGTCGAGCATAGAGCGAATATCTCATCTGTAATGCCGTAGGCTGCAAGCAGTCGGTGGGGGAGGGTGAATTTTTTATCGAGCTTTTGGGAGAGTGAAAGTGCCATAAGTGCATATCTTATATTGATAACGAACTGCACAAGAGCCATTTCAATGAGAGTGCCGCCTGAGGCTATCACAACAACACCTTGTGCCTGTCCTGCCGATGTAAGATTTGTCAGGGAGATCATAAATGCTTCAAACACACTTAATCCTGAACTGACAGCCATTATTCCGAATCCGAATGATACTGAAAGGTAGCCTAAAAAAATAGGTATTCCGTTGAACAATCCACGTAAAAAATCAGACTGTATTTTCTTTTCCATAAAAATATCTCCAAACTGAAAACCTGCCGAACAAAAAATATCCTGTTCAGCAGGCCTTATTATTTTAGTGTGAAGTGAGGAGTGAGGAGTGAGAAGTTGTTTCCGTTTTCCGCACTTTATTTTTTATGTTTCGCTGATGACGGCAATGCCAAGGTCGGTAAGCTGTTGCTTGTCAACACCTGCAGGAGCATTTGTCATAGGCTCGCTTGCATTCTGTACCTTCGGGAAAAGCACTACATCACGCAGAGTAGGTGCTTTGAGCATCTGCATGACAAGTCTGTCAAGACCTATTCCCATACCGCCGTGAGGCGGGGCACCGAATTTGAATGCATCCATCAGGAAACCGAATTTCTCGTATGCTTCCTCATCGCTCAATCCGAGCATTTCAAACATTTTCTTCTGCAAGTCCGGATTGGTTATTCTGATAGAACCTGATGAAAGCTCGATACCGTTGAGTACCATGTCATAGGCTTTTGCATAGACCTCACCCTTGTTGCCGTCGAGCTTGTCCAGACAGTCATCTGTCGGAGATGTGAACGGATGGTGCATGGCGAGCCATTCGCCTGATTCTTTGTCATACTCGAAGAACGGGAACTTGACTACCCAAAGGAAATTATAGCCGTCCTTGATGACATTGAGTTTCTTTGCACATTCTGTACGGACTGCACCGAGAGTTGAAAGAACCGTATTGTTATCAGCGTCTGCAACGATAAGTACAACATCACCCTTTTCGGCACCTGCTTTTGAGAGAATCGCCTTCATTTCGTCTTCGGACATGAATTTTGCAAAGCTCGATGAAATGCTGTCATCGGTCCAGCGAATCCATGCAAGACCTTTTGCACCTATGCCCTTGACAAATTCAACAAGTTTGTCAATTTCTTTTCTTGTATAAGTCTTGACAGCATTTTTGGCTGTTATACCACGAACACTTCCGCCGTTTGCAAGAGCATTTTTGAATACGACAAATTCAGTGTCTTTGACTTCTTCGGAGATATTGAATATTTCCATGCCGAAACGTGTATCTGGTTTGTCGGAGCCGAAACGCTCCATTACTTCATTGTAGGTATATCTGGGGAAAGGTGTCGGGATGTCGATATCCATAACATCCTTGAAAAGTCTTTTTATATATCCCTCGCCTATCTGCAATACATCTTCCATGTCAACAAAGGACATTTCAAGGTCTATCTGGGTAAATTCAGGCTGACGGTCTGCACGGAGGTCTTCATCACGGAAACATCTTGCTATCTGCATATATCTGTCAAAGCCTGCTACCATGCAGAGCTGTTTGTACATTTGCGGAGATTGAGGGAGAGCATAGAATGAGCCTTTATGTATCCTTGACGGTACGAGGAAATCCCTTGCACCCTCGGGAGTGGATTTGATGAGCATAGGAGTTTCAAGCTCAATAAATCCGTTTTCATCGAAATAGTCACGGGTAACTTTTGCTACTTTGTGACGGAAAATTATATTTTTCTGCAATTCAGGTCTTCTTAAATCGAGATAACGATATTTCAGCCTTGTAAGTTCCGCTGTCGGGCAGTTGTCGATAATTTCAAAAGGAGTTGTTTCGGATTCGGAAAGAATACGGAGTTCCTTTACCTCGACCTCAATATCACCTGTCGGGATTTTATTTGACTTTGCACTTCTCTCACGGACAATGCCCCTTGCACAAAGGACATATTCGGAGCGTACTGTGAAAGCCTTGTCAAATATGGATTTGTCTGTTGTATCATCAAAAGCAAGCTGAACAATGCCCGTTCTGTCACGCAGGTCGATGAATATGAGCTGTCCGAGGTCACGCTGACGCTGTACCCAGCCGCATACTACAACTTCTTTTCCGATATCGCCTGAACGAAGCTCACCGCAGTAATTTGTTCGTTTCAAGCCTGTCATAAATTCTGCCATATAATTACTTCCTTTACATTTTATTTATAATATCCAAAAGATTTTTGTTTCCGTCTTCAACATAGAC
>CACXGJ010000290.1 GCA_902767125.1 uncultured Ruminococcus sp.
AACTACACGATAAAAAGGTGTCTTTTTTGCACCCATACGACGAAGTCTTATTTTTACTGCCATTTGATTTACCTCCAAAAAAATTTTGTAATATATTTCATCGGCTTTTAAAACCGTTGAAAACACTGTTATTTTTTCTTTTTCTTTTTGTTTTTGTTCTTGCTTTCAAGTCTTGCGGGATTGAGAGGCATTGAGCCTGCCATGCTTGAACCTCCGAGTCCTGGGAGCATCGGCATACGCTTTCTCTTGCCGTTTTTGCCTCTTGCATTCATAGTTTTCATGAACTTCTGCATTTCTCCGAACTGCTTCATAAGACGGTTAACATCCTCGACCTTCATTCCGCTGCCGGCTGCTATACGGCGTTTTCTTGACGGATTTATTATATCCGGATTCTCACGCTCTTTTTTGGTCATTGACGAGATCATTGCACCTATCCTGTCCATCTGCCTGTCGTCAAAGTCCATATCCTTTATCTGATCACCGATATTTGGCAGCTTTGACAATATGCCTTTTATCGGTCCCATTCTTTTTATCTGCTGGAGCTGTTCATACAAGTCATTCATGTCAAACTTATTCTGCTGGAACTTGCGTGCCATCTCCTCGCTTTTTTTCTGATCAAGACGGTTCTCTGCATCCTCTATGAGTGTCAGGATATCACCCATCCCAAGTATTCTCGATGCCATTCTGTCGGGGTGGAACACCTCAAGATCATCCAGCTTCTCACCGATACCTGCAAACTTTATCGGCTTTCCTGTAACAGCCTTTGCCGAAAGTGCCGCACCGCCTCTTGTATCACCGTCAAGTTTCGTCAATATAAGACCGCTTATATCAAGCAGCTCATCAAATGACTTTGCTACATTTACTGCATCCTGACCTGTCATTGAATCGACTACAAGCAGTATTTCATCGGGATTTACTTTTGACTTTATTTCCTTAAGCTCATTCATCAGCTTTTCATCTATATGCAGACGACCTGCTGTATCCAATATAACTATATCATTGCCGTAATCTTTTGCGTGTTTTACGGCTTTTTCAGCGATAGTAACAGGATCTTCCTGTCCCATCTCGAAAACAGTCACTCCTGCCTGCCCTCCGACAACTTTCAACTGTTCGATGGCTGCAGGTCTATACACATCACACGCCGCAAGCAATGGTCTGTGTCCCTGTCTTTTCAGCATTTTACCGAGCTTTGCACTGTGTGTAGTCTTACCTGAACCCTGCAAGCCGCACATCATTATCACCGTCGGAGGCTTATTCGCAAAATTTATCCTTGTTTCTTCAGAACCCATCAATGCCGTGAGTTCTTCATTCACTATCTTTACGACCATCTGTGCAGGTGTCAGACTTTCCATAACGTCCGCTCCCACTGCACGCTCCGTCACCTTATTCGTAAATTCCTTTGCGACCTTATAATTGACATCCGCTTCAAGCAGTGCAAGCCTTACCTCTCGCATCGCATCCTTTACATCACTTTCTGTCAGTTTTCCTTTATTCTTCAATCTCTTGAAAGCCGCACTCAATTTCTCCGACAAGCCCTCAAATGCCATCATAACACCCCTTTGACAATTAGCAATTCCATAATTGCCGATTTATTCATCATTCATTATATTTTCAATTTCATAAAGTATTTTTTCTGTACTGTCAGTTATTGCTGAATTATTATACTTTTCGTTCTCTACTCTTATGATACCGACATTTCTTTTTATCTCATCAAGGCTGTTTTCCAAAATTTGCGATCTTCTGACAAGACACATTTTTTCTTCCGCCTCAAAAAGTGCCGCTTCACTTCGTTTTATACTGTCTCGCACTCCCTGTCGGGATATATCCAGATTTTCGGCTATCTCTCCAAGTGACAGGTCATCATTATAATAATATTCCGCAATCTCTCGCTGTTTCTCGGTCAGAAGAATACCATAAAAATCCAACAGCTTTGAAACCTCAAGATTTTTTGACATACATCCACAACCGCCTTTCAGCACAGGTGTAAAGTATTTTTACTTTACACCTGTGACATTATACTATATATTCTCCCTTTTGTCAATACCAATTTCTATTATTTTTCTTTTAAAGTATTGACGGAAGGATATTTCGGTGTTACAATATATAAAACTTATTCGTAACCGTTATTTTTTATATATTCTTTAAACATAGGAGGTCTTTAAATTGAAATCTTCAAAAAAATTGATTGCAAGTATGCTTGCCTGTGCATTGGCTCTCTCTGTAAGCACAGGTGTTTTGGCTGCCGAAACAGATACAGATACTGCTCCGACAACTGCTGTTGTTCAGCTTCATAAATTTGATGCCAAACAAAGCCTGCTCTCAAAGATAATAACACAAAG
>CACXGJ010000291.1 GCA_902767125.1 uncultured Ruminococcus sp.
CAATAGCACTTGAACCTTCATATTTCGATAAAACAGCCGATTATCCGACAGGCTGCCCCGATAACAAATATCTTTTGAGCGTACAGAACTGCTCCTGCACAAAGGACGAGGACGGCAAGATTCAGCTTGTTACAGAGGATATAAGAAACGGTAACGGACGTGCTATCAAGTCAAAGCTCTGGTCACCGAACAGAGTTGACAAAATATCATCACCTGTTAATTCCATCATCTGGATAATGAAAGACCCGACAATACCTCCGTGTGTAAAGCTCAAGGGAGCAGCATTGGCTTCTGTAATGGGTGCAACACTCGCTACAAAGACCTCAACAGCAGAGCGTGTTGCGGCAGGCACAGATATGAATGCACTCCGTATAGTACCTTATGCTAATCCATTCAGAACATATCCTCTCGTAAATGACTATGTAAAATTCAAGAAGCTCGTTGAAGAAAAGGATGTTGCTTGCTATATCGTCAATACAGGCGATTTCATGGGCAAGAAGGTACAGAAAGAAGATACACTCGGTGTTCTTGAGGCTATTGTAGAGGGCAGAGCAAACTTTGAAAAGTGGGGACCGTTTGAGGATATCGAGATACTTAAGTGGGAAGGCTTTGAGCCTGATATGAACGATGCTGATTATAAAGCAGCTCTCAAGAATGCAATGATCAACCGTGTAAATGCAGTCAAGGGCTTTGCAGAGAAGAAGGGCGGCTATGACAAACTGCCTGATGAAGCACTTGCAGCACTCCAGAAACTCGTTGATGAACTTGCTTGAATCAATTAGCAGTTTGTAATTTCGGCTAAATAAAAAAATAACACCTCCTGTGGTATGATAAGTACCATAGGAGGTGATTTTTTACAGTTCGATGAAATACGGGCATATATTTTCATAACTGCCGTCTTTCATACGGAATCCGTTTGTGATAGTGCCAAGCTGTTTAAAGCCAATTCTTTCATACAGATGTCTTGCATGGATATTGCTTTCGACAACGGCATTGAACTGCAATATCCTGAAGCCGATATTTTTAGCCTGTGCCATGCAGTCAAGAACCAATTTTTCGCCGATATGCTTTCCTCTGCTTTCGGAGCTGACAGCATAGCTTGCATTGCATATATGACCGCATCTGCCGATATTGTTTGGATGAAGGATGTACAGACCGTAAATTTTATCTCCCTCACACGCCACACCTGTATAGCTCTGTGACGAGAAAAATTCAGCTCCTGTTTTGATATCCAAAAGCTCCTCCTGCGGAAATGCTATCCCGTCCTCTACGACCTCATTCCAGATGCCTATCATCTGCTCAAGATCCTTTGCTTCATACTTTCTTATTTCCATCAAAATTCCCCCTGCTGCTCAACGCTTTCGATTATTATTTGTCTTATTTCATCTATTCCCGTACCGTCATTCGATGAACACGGGCATAGTTTTATATCCGAATAATCGGACAATGCTCTTTTTAATTCGGCTAATCTTTGGATTTGCTGTGTTTTTTTGAGCTTGTCCATTTTTGTCAGGGCAATTATAAACGGATAATTATTTTGATAGAGAAAGTCTATCATTGTCATGTCATCGGCTGTCGGATTATGCCTCATATCGCATATCTGCACGACAAGGGCTATATTTCTGTCCTGTGCGAAAAAGCCTTCCATAAGCTCTGCCCATCTCTGTTTTTCAGCCTGTGAGACCTTTGCATAGCCGTATCCGGGCAGGTCTACAAGATATGCCTCCTTGAGTGAGAAGAAATTTATTGTAGCTGTTTTTCCGGGCTGTGAGCTGACTCTTGCAATGGACTTTCTGTATAATATCTTGTTTATGAGTGATGATTTTCCGACATTGGACTTTCCCGAAAATATTATTTCAGGCATATCCGATTCGGGAAGCTGGCTCAACTTTCCGTAAGCCGCTTTAAATTCTGCTATCTGAAAATTCATAAAAACCTCTCTGTTATTGTTTTACAAGTGCTGTGTCAAGGACTGTGTTTATATTATCAGCCATAACAAAGTTTATGGATTTTTTTACGACCTCATCAACTTCATCAAGGTCAGATTCATTATCCTTTGGAATGATAATTGTTTTGATACCGAGCCTGTATGCAGCCATTGTTTTTTCCTTGAGTCCGCCTATCGGCAGAACACGTCCTCTTATAGTAATCTCACCTGTCATTGCGACATCCTTTCGTACAGGTATCCCTGTTAAAGCCGATGTTATGGCGGTAGCAAGGGTTATGCCTGCCGATGGACCGTCCTTCGGAACTGCTCCTTCGGGTACATGGATATGTATGTCCTTGTCTTTATAGAAATCACTTTCTATCGAAAGCCTGTCAGCCATAGTCCTGACACAGGTATATGCAGCATGAGCGGATTCCTTCATTACATCTCCGAGTGAGCCTGTCAGTTCAATTTTGCCTGTACCTTTCATTACAGCAGCCTCAACAGGCAATGTTTCACCGCCTACTGCTGTCCATGCAAGTCCTGTTGCTATACCGACCTCATCCGATCTGTTCATGGTATCATTCTTGAATTTTCTTGAGCCGAGATATGATTCGATATTGTCCATTGATATCCTGACAGACCTTTGTTCGCCCGATACTATCTTTACAGCCGCTTTATTCATCATTTTTGAAACAGACCTTTCAAGAGAACGTACACCCGATTCTCTTGTATAGCTGTCGATGATATCATAAATAACATCATCCGATATCTTGAACTGTCTTGAAGTAAGTCCGTGACGTTTGAGCTGTTTTGATATAAGATGTATTTTTGCGATATTGAATTTTTCCTCTCTTGTATAGCTGTCTATATGGATGATATCCATTCTGTCAAGCAGAGGGGCAGGAATGGCAGTATAGTCATTTGCAGTTGTTATGAACATTACCTTGCTCAAGTCAAAGGGCATATCTATATAATGGTCATAAAAGGTAGAATTTTGTTCACCGTCAAGTACCTCAAGAAGTGCGGATGTAGGATCGCCCCTGAAATCGCTTCCAAGTTTATCCACTTCATCAAGGAGAATGAGAGGATTAGCCGAGCCTGCCAGCTTTACCGCATTCATTATACGTCCCATCATTGCACCTATATAAGTACGTCTATGACCTCGTATTTCGGCTTCATCATGTACACCGCCAAGGGCTATTCTTTCATAATTCCTGCCCGTTGCATCTGCTATTGAGCGGGCAATGGAGGTCTTTCCGACTCCCGGAGGACCTGCAAGGCATATTATCTGACCGTTTATCGAGGGATTGAGCTTTCTGACGGCGAGGGCTTCAATGACATTTTCCTTGACCTTCTTCAGACCATAGTGGTTTTTGTCCAAAACAGATGCTATACGCTTTATGTCATTTTTTTCTTTTGTATAGATGCCCCAGGGCAGTTCAATGCAAGCATCAAGATAGTTTCTCACTACATTTGCTTCGGCTGAATTTCCGAACATTTTTTCCAGCCTTGATACCTCTTTCAGAAGAACACTCTTATTTTCATCAGTAGTTTTGAGATTTTCTATTTTTTCCTGATATTCAACGATCTCCTCTGTAATATCATCTGTTTCTCCAAGTTCTTCACGGATGACCTTGAGTTTTTCACGGAGATAGTACTCCTTCTGATTATTGTCAAGACCGTTTTTGGTTTTTTCGCTCAATCTTTCCTCAATGGCAAGTATATCTGTTTCATACCTGAACATAGCAATGATCTTTTCCATTCTTTCATCCTCATCAAGAGTTTCAAGAATTTCCTGTTTTTTTTCATAGTCACGGATCATATTGTCCGCTATATAATCGGCAAGTGTTCCCTCATCTTTGGTTTCATGTACGGTCATAACGATGTCATTTGTTATTCGGTTGTTGAACATGAGATACTCATCGAATATTTCCCTGACTACATTTATCATTGCATCCTTCTTTGTATCTGATGACGGATGTATTATATCACATTCCCTTGTATCTGCAATGATATATCCCGACCGTTCACGGACACCGACCATTTCCGCACGATACATACCCTTTACAACAACTCGTATGATATTTTCGGAAAGCCTTACCATCTGGAGTATTCTTGCCACGACTCCGACCGAGAACAGATCATTCTTTTTGGGTTCTTCATTGAATGGATCTTTTTGTGCGGTTATAAATACAAGCTGCTTATCACCTTTCATTGCAACGACCAATGCACGAGTGGATTGGTTTCTTGAAATATCAAAATGCAATATTGAGCCTGGGAATATAACAAGACCTCTTAAAGGCAGAACGGGTATTTTAACTATATCTTTAATTTCATTCTCCATTTTTTTCTCCCATTTCTTCAAGTATTGATAATTATTATAACACATCAGAAGCTTATTATCAAGATAATTGTAAAATTCATATTTTATTTCAAATTTTCTTCTTGACAAATCGAATTTTTTTTGATATACTTAACGAGTAAATGCGGATATGGCGGAATTGGCAGACGCGTATGGTTCAGGTCCATATGAAAGCAATTTCATGCAGGTTCAAGTCCTGTTATC
>CACXGJ010000292.1 GCA_902767125.1 uncultured Ruminococcus sp.
TGAAGAAATTCTCACCATTCAGGCAACAGGACTTGCCACGAGAATACAGCATACAAATGTGAAATCCGTTGTAATAGGCTTGTCGGGCGGATTGGATTCGACATTGGCTTTAATTGTAGCTGTTCATGCTATGGATATGTTAAAGCGTGACAGGAAAGATATAATTGCCGTGACAATGCCTTGTTTCGGTACGACAAAGCGTACAAAAAGCAATGCGGAGATTTTAGCCGAAAGCTATGGAGTTTCATTCAAGGATATAAATATCTCAAAGGCTGTCACACAGCATTTCGAGGATATAGGACAGAGTATGGAAGTGCTTGATGTGACATTTGAGAACGGTCAGGCAAGGGAACGCACACAGGTTTTGATGGACATAGCCAATAAAACAGGCGGTTTTGTAATTGGCACAGGTGACTTGTCGGAATTGGCTCTCGGTTGGGCGACATATAACGGTGACCATATGTCAATGTACGCTGTCAATGCGTCTATCCCGAAAACACTTGTACGTCACTTGACTGCATTTGAGGCTGAACATTCCGAGGGTGACTTGAAAAAAGCATTGCTTGATATACTCGATACACCTGTAAGTCCCGAACTTTTACCGCCCAAAGACGGTGAAATTTCACAGAAAACAGAGGATTTAGTCGGTCCTTATGAACTGCATGATTTCTTCCTGTATTATCTCGTCAGGCAGGGATTCACACCGAAAAAGATATTCAGATTGGCAAAGATAGCTTTCAACGGTGTTTATGATGAGGAAACTGTCAGGAAATGGCTCAAAACATTTTTGAGGAGATTTTTCTCACAGCAGTTCAAACGTTCATGTCTGCCCGATGCTCCAAAGGTGGGTACTGTCACACTTTCACCAAGAGGTGACTGGAGAATGCCGAGTGATGCGGTGAATACAGAATTTGATTTTTGATATAAAAAGGCTGTATGCTGAATAATTTCGGCATACAGCTGATTTTTATCTTATGTCCTGACGTTTGAAGACAACTGCTCCCGCAACAACGAATAGAATCAAATATACAGGAGCAACTATGAATGCAATGTATATATTATTGTTCTGATAAAGAGTCTGTACAAGTGTGACTGTATCGAATATCCAGTACTGAACGACCTTTTGTATCCACTCAAACCCGAAGGTCAGTATCCTTACAAAGAGCGATACAAATATCGGTATGACAATATTAAGGGCTATCGCAAGACCTGTCTTTTGTGAAACGACTGATATAAACATGAATACAGCCGAGAGAGCTATGTATAAAGCGGAATATGCAAGTACCATAGCTATCATCTGTTCATCGTTGACATCTGTTGTAAGGTCGAATTTTATTGCGGCAACGATTCCTCCGCCTGCGAGATAGGCTATTACAGTGATCGCCATTGATACAACAGATGAGATATATTTTGAGACATAGACGTATGTCCTTGAAAATCCCCTTGAAAGAGTATTCTTGAAAGTACCCTCATTGTATTCTGTGCCGATATATACACTTATAACTATTGCGGAAAATATAATGATATTCCCGTCAGAGAAAAGGGTGTTGATATACTGCCAGAACACCTCTCTCGGAAACTGCGACAGAAGCTGTTTTGAAGTGTCGCTGTCCATTCCTATGGTTTTTAAGAAAGAGAATACCATTTGATAATTTGTTGTATCGGTCATGTTGTTCCATGCGGCATCATAAAGAAATGTCATGGACATTCCCGTTAAGAATCCTATGACAGTACATACCCATAATGTACTGCATTTCATGAGTTTTTTCAGGTCTGATAAAATAAGTCTGCCCATATTTTTTTATTTTCCCTCCATTTTTCTGATGAAGTATTTTTCGGCACTGTTTTCATCATTTGAGATGCCCGAAACAACTATTCCTGCATTGAAAAGAGCATTCGTCAGTTCACCGATATTATCTATCTTTGATTTAACGAATATATTGTTTTTATCACTCTCGATATTTTCGGGTACTGTATCAAGTACCTTTGAAATTATCTCAACAGACCTTGCTGTATCACTGACTGTTATAACAGTCCTTGAACCGCATTTTTCTGCCAATTCATGAGAGGTTATTTCTTCAACGAGTTTTCCTGATGATATGATGCCGTATCTTGTAGCAATTTTTTCAAGCTCGCCTAAAATATGGCTTGAAATAAAAATGGTCTTTCCCTGATTTTTCAGGTCGAGCAGAAGCTCTCTTACATCAACAATGCCTGTGGGATCGAGTCCGTTTATAGGCTCATCAAGTATGAGAAAATCGGGGTTTCCGACAAGTGCAATGGCAATTCCGAGTCTTTGTTTCATTCCCAGTGAAAAATCACCCGATTTTTTCTTTCCCGTGTCCGAGAGACCGACAGTCTTAAGGATGTCGGGAATAGTTTTTTTATCGACTCCGAGCATAGTGCAGTAGATATCAAGATTTTGTTTTGCAGTCATACTCCTGAAAATTGCGGGACTTTCTATAAGACTTCCGACACGCTTTCGTGCAGTGCCGATATTTTCGCCGTCAAAGAGCTTGAAAGAGCCGTTTGTTATCCCCGTAAGACCGAGTATCATTCGTATAAAAGTAGTCTTTCCTGCACCGTTTTTACCGACAAAACCGTAAATATCGCCCTTTTGTACAGTGAGAGATACACTGTCAACGACTTTTGTATCTGAATAAACTTTGGTAAGATTTTCTGTTTGGAGTATGTTCAAAAATACTCACTCCTTTTCAGTCATTTTTTTCTTCTATTTCAATAATAATTCTTGATTTTTCAAGATACATTATCCTGAAAACTTCGCCACGCTGTGAA
>CACXGJ010000293.1 GCA_902767125.1 uncultured Ruminococcus sp.
AATCTCGGTGTAACGTCATACGGTGAGGACTTTATCCGTGACGGCAGAATACAGATAGTTGACGTTTACGGTGACGGTGCATTGGTACTTATGGACGAGGAAAGCAATGTCAATGACATCAATCATTACCGCCTTTACTGTACCGATCCCGAACTCCGCTACAAGACTTATCTTCGAGTTTATCCGACAAAGAGTACAGGAAATTCAACATATTCTTTCGCACTCAAAACAAGATTTGACTCAACCGACACGACAAACTATGAGGATTTATCACAAACATGGAACAATGAGGATGAAAACGAAAGAGCTCCTTTCAGCTCAAACGAAAAGTTTTTCCGTTTTCCGATAAACGACTCCACAAGTGAAAAATACTATGTCATTCCCGACTACCGTCAGGGACCTAAAGGCACTGATACGGATGCTTCGGAAGTATGGTACTATAATATCCCGACAGATATCAATAATAATACTATCCGTTCATTTGAATATGCCGACACTATTGTATCAGGCACTCTTAAAAACGGTGAACAAGGCTCTATGTCACAGCATGATTTGACTGACAGTAAATGGAAAAATGTTGTAAGCAATTTCGATACCGTAGGATATACTTTCCGAACTTTCAACTATTCCTCAAATGTCAAGTGGATCACCTACAAGATATATCGTGTTGATCCTCTGACAAGAGAGAGCATAAGTGAAAGTGACATATTCGGAGAGGACAAGCCTCTGAAAGAAGTTGTTTACGGTGCAAGCGGTGATCTGCTCAAAAGCAGGCTTCAACTGACACAGCTTGGTATTGATTATCAGCCGGGTGAAATGTACAGGATTGTTGTCAGCGTTGACGAATACATGAATTACGGCATAAATAATAAAGCTATGCCCACAGCAAGCTGTGAAAGCAGTATCGTATTCACATGCTATGACACGGATGAAAAGAAAACCGAAACGATAACCGACAGCAACGGTGTTGTGAGAGTTATGGAAGTACCCGATTACACACCTTTGCAATGGGTAAGCAATCCGGCTCCGGGTTCTTATGCAAAAGTAGAACTTGCAAACGGTCAGGCAGGACTTGTTGACAGCAACACCAGAAAAATATTCGATATATATTACCAGTGGTATCTTGTCGGTGAAGACGGTGAGGATGACGAGCTTATTGCAGGTATGACAAATGTCTATAAGGGAGACAAGAGCGGACTGCAATACCGTTCCGTCAAAAACTTTGCTCCCGACAGTGACGGCTTCACCTATGTAAATACGGTCGATCCGAGTGATCCTCTGAAGGATACCTATAATTCCAACGGACTTCCCTTTGACAAGAATACATGGACAGGTGAGATGATACATTCGTATCTTGACCTTGATACCCCTGATAATACTCTTAAAAAGGATAAAGCGTTTGAACTTTCCTTGCAAAATAATAATTCTTTTGTCACAGGTTCAGACAGATGTTATATACCTGCCGAATATGAGGGCAGACAGATATATTGCAAGGCTATTGCCGTCAATACCCTTTGGCCGAAGAATTACGATCATGTACAGGTATTCTATTCCCACCCCCTGAAAATCAAAAAATTAACTCTTAATGCACCTTTCGCAGTTTATGACGGAGATTATGCGACAGAAAGCAATCCCGTTAAGATAAGACTGTCTGAAATGCCTGATTTGAGTACAGGTGAATATGTCAATAAAGTTGTGTACAAGTCTGTTTACAACGATACACAATGTGTGATTGATAATATCAGTGCTGTATCACTTGATAAAATCAGAACGGTAAGTTATCCGCAGGACTTTGCGGGAGCAAGTGCAGACCGTTCTGTCCGCAACGGAAAAATTGATGCTTATGTTTATACAAATAAAAAACACTCGTACAAAGCAGACAGAGCATTTTTTGATTATGAAGTTGAAGCAACAGATATCACTATCAATTATGCCAATTCCTATTTTTATGATAATACCTATCATGCGTCGAGTGACTGGGCGGTTGAGAGCTTTCAATTAAAGCCCGTACCGTCAAATGCAACTGTCGGTTACAGCTTTTTCAACGGTGACAGCTTCACTTCATCTAATCCCGATATTGCCACAATAGACGCAAAAGGCAAATTAGTGCTTGGCGGTAAGTCGGGTACAACGGTCATCACTGTCAAAACTCCGAACAATACAACAAAATCTATGACAATATGTGTTCCGATCGAAGAAGTAAAAGTAAAAGGCATTTCCGCTCCTATTGTGGGACAGAAGCTCGATACATCAGCAATTATCCCGACTAATTCGGGCTACAGCGTTCAGGAGATATACTGGACGGAGGGAAAGAGCAAATATGCAGACAAACTCCCTGTTGATACTGTCGCAAAGGCTTATACAAACTATACCGTTCATGTCGTACTCAAGGAAGATGATGGCAATGAATTTTTATCCGACAAGGATATCGGCATTGAACAGCCCTATCAGTTTACGGTGAATTTGTCGGACGGTTCTTCGGATACCGTGAATGGCACAATGTACGATACCAATGAACTGACCTATTATTTCACAGCTTCGACAAACGGTGAAAGCAATATTATCGACACTATTTTAATCAACTATCCAAATGAAATCGAAGAAGGTGAAAGTGTTGCCGAATGGCTGAATAATATTCGGATAATATGCAATGCAAGTGAAGTCATAACTCCCGAATATACAATAACTTATCCCTCTGATTATGCAAAAGTGCTTTCACCTCTCGGATATTCAAATACCGATAAAATAGGCGTATTTATTAGCGGTTTCCAGGACGGATTACAGGCTGAATTGAAAATTCCGTCTTCGGTTGATGTCACATTTGCCGATAAAGTCAATGTGACAGCCAATGATGGAGATGCCTGCCAAGTATATGTGTATGGAAGCCGTCACATCATGGTTTATGCGAATAATTCCATTACGGTCAAACC
>CACXGJ010000294.1 GCA_902767125.1 uncultured Ruminococcus sp.
GGTTCGGTGTCGCTCTTTTTTAATAAAAATTTTTAAGAAAGACGAGGTTTTACAAATGACCGAAACAATCACAGTAGGTCTTTTATCCGTAAAGTTCTTTAATTTGCCTTCATACGGCACTAAAAAATATTTTCCCGGTCTTGTACCAGTGATTTCAACCGCAATGGAATCTTTTCTTAATTCAGCAGGTATCAGTCGGCTGTCGGGATAACCACTGCCTAAATCAAGAATATTTTGCCTTTGCTTGCCAATGCTACAGGTTGTTATAGGAAATTTCAAAAATTGCATAGAATATAAAAAGTGAGATTGAACTCAAGTTTCAATCTCACTTTTAAATTTTTGTTTTGAAACACATCAATTTATATCTGTAAGTGCTGTTCCGTTGACATACAATGTATAACCGTTGCTGACAATATTTTCTGCATTGCCGTTAAATTCGGAAATATAAGTATCTCCCGTCAAAGTCCATTTACTCGTACTGTCAAGCGTTACAGATACACTGCCAATTTCAGAAGATACAGTATCTCCCGAAGCATTTTTGATATTGCCGTCAATTTTACCGTTGAATGTTGAGCTATCCGACAAATTCAATGTTAAAGTGGAATCGCTGCCGACAAGAATTGTTCCGTTCAATTCCTGATTGGAAGTATTGAGTGCAGCAATATTACTGCCTCCGTTCCAGCCGTCTGAACAAACAGACAGCAGTATATTTTCGCTGTCCTCATTAACGAGTTTTACATTGGAAAGCGTGATAACTCCATTTGTATTCGTAACATGGAAAATATGTCCGTTTTTGCTTGTAACAGTGCCGCCTGTAATCGTTACAGAAGATGTACCGCTGTCTGCATCACCTGACATGGATTGATATATCATCACGGAATCAAGGAAAGTTGCATTGCCGTTGCATTTGGTATTATTGGCGGTCAAATTGCAATTTGTCAGTTTGATTGAATTCAGTCCCTCTATGCACATACCTTCGGAAAGATTTGAAACAAGCGTTGCATTTTCCACACTTATATCAGCCGTTGAGTAAATGGCAGGTGAGCCAAGACCGTTTGATGTATAAGTTCCGCCGTCAACCGTTACAGTACCGCCGCCCCTGTCTGTGCGGATAGCTGCCGAGGATTGACCGCTTGTTGTTACAGTAAGATTGGAGGCTTTTGTAATGCCGCCGCCTGTTGTCATAATACCGCCTGAACCGCTGCCGGTTGTGGTAATGGTCGTATCGGATATAATAACAGTTGTCCCGTCACCGTCCGCACCATTCTGACCGCCGTTTCCGCCATAGGAAAATACACCGTTTGCACCTGATGCGTCAGAATTAATTGTACCGCCCGTAATAGTGGTTGTCGAACCGTCTTTTACAAGCACTGCCGCATTAAGACCGTAGAAATTACAGCTATCGCCACCATTGGAATCGCCCGATTTATTGACAGTCATATTTTCAATAGTGACATTATCCGCTGTGCTGATAAGCAAGGCACTTTGGTCGACAGTACTTGTTTCATAAGTTTGGTTTTTCTGAGTATCGGCAGAGGTTATTTCAACTGCACCGGAATATTCAATATCGGCACTGCTGCCACCGGGAGCACCACCGGGACCTCCGCCGTTTCCATCGGGTTTATCGGGCGGTGTGCCATTGGGTTCACCATCGGGAGGTGTGGGACGGTCGGAATTTTCTTCGTTACTCTCCGTTTTACTGATTTCCGAAACCGCCGTTTCCGATACGACACTGCTTTCGGATTTGGAGATTTCTTCGGATATTTCCTTGCTTTCTTCTTCTGAAACTGCACTCTCAACGGAACTTTCGACAACTGATTTTTCTGTATCGGAAGCATTGCCGCAGGAGGTTGCTATTGCAGACATGACAATAGCCGCTAAAATAATTGCAAAAACTTTCTTTGTTTTCATAGGATTTACATTCCTTTCAATATATAATTTGAAAAAATCCCTCTCCTTTTGGAAAGGGCAAAAAACATATATACTGTTTTTATAGGGGGTGTGGAAGTAAGATTACTTTGAAACTGTCAGCGTAAAGTATTTTTTAACAAGAGTGCCGTCAACATCTTTGACTTTCACACAAACATCATAAGTTGTTGCCGCAGCAGGCTTGAATGTAACTTCTTCGTTTGCGGAAAAGTTCTGTGAGGTTGTCCATGAAGTCTGTGAAGTTCTCTTGTAATATACGGCATAGTTATAATAGCCTGTACCGCCTGTGGCTTTGCACGTTGCTGTAACGGTATTTCCAAGAGTAATGCTTGTTGATGAAAGCGTAGAACTGTTTGTCAATCCCTGTGATACTGTCACGGTAAAGAACTTTTTAACAATAGTGCCCGCACTGTCCTTTACTTTAATACATACATCATAAGTTGTAGCTTTTGCAGGCTTGAATGTAACAGTTGAATTTGTGCTGAAACTTTGAGCGGTAGTCCATTTTGTCTGAGAGGTCTGTTTATATACCACCTGA
>CACXGJ010000295.1 GCA_902767125.1 uncultured Ruminococcus sp.
CCTGTTTTGTGACTGTCAAAATATTCCTTGTCTTTGAACAAGTCAATTCCTCCGAACATCACATTTCCTATCATATTGTGACCGTAAACAATGGATAGAGTATCTGTGAAATCGCTTTTATTCCTGAAATCCAGAAAAATCGAGCCTGTCAAAGAAAATTCTCCGAAAACAGTCCTGTTGATATAAGTATCATTTGTTTTGCCCTGTACGATCGGATAATCTATCGTTGTATCATCTATCGTCAGCCAACCGATAATATCATTATTTAATGCCTTCATCTGTTCAAATGAAAGTGTATCGTCAGAAACAGGCTTGTAGGATTTATATTTTGAACTGTCTGCCTGTGATATGATGTTATATTTATCTGTTTCGACATACAACCCGAATAAAAATACAAACACCAATATTGCCAGACAGATATATTTCAATATGAACTCTGTCACGTAAAGCGTAATTTTTATTATTTTCTTCAAATCGATCACCTTGTATATTATATCATAAACTGACAAAGCACTGTGCATGAAAAAACACAGTGCTTTGTCAACTTATGCTTCGGTTACAGCTATTGATATTTTTTACTTCTCTTCGGTTTGTTTATCAGCAATGGAATTATCAAAGCACTTGACATTATCATAAAATACAAGCTCGGACTGCTCTTATCCCCCGTATCGACAATATCATCCGAAAAACTGCTCTCTGTGTCGAAGCTCTCGGAAATTTCATCTGGCGGTTCAACGGAAATATCTATTGCTTTCGGAATGATATTTGCAGTGAAATTAAGATCTGTTTTCTTTCCGTTAGGAAGCCTTGCAAAAGCATTCGCATAAAACCTCTCACCGTCAAAAACTCCGTATATTACTATTTCCAGATCGCTGTATGCAAGCTTTATCCCCTCACCATTGGCGGAAAGTGTATAATGCCATATTCCCTGTTCGGTCACTTCAATAAATGGTATATCATATTTGCCGTTTCCGCTGACAGAAAAACAATAAACACCATTTTCCGAATCCTTCGGCATAGGGTTGCCTGTATCATCGGCTGTCAGAATATAGTTGACGGTAAAATCGTTCGGATTTTCATTGTTACTCGGAAGAATAGTCTGGAAAACAGGCAGTGAAATCATATCTTTCCATTCTTCCACTGCCTGAACCGAACTGCCGAAGAGTGCCATAAAGAACACCGCTGTACATATCAGCAACAGCGTTCTTTTCATGAGTCTGTCTCCTTACACTTTAAGAAAATTACTCTCTTGCTTTTTTGACTTTGCGGTTGATAACAACTCCGCCTGCAACTGCTGCAAGTGCAAGTCCCATCATTACAAGCATCTCATTGCTGAAATTCAAGCCTGTAGGAGGTGTGATGCTGTATGTATTTGTTACAGCCGCTGTATTGCCGCCGTCAACTATCATAACATTTTCTACTGTTACATTACCCTTATATTCACCGTTTACCGGATCTGCACTGACATTGTTTGAAGTAGTTGTAATTGAGCCGGTGTAATATTCCTCACCGAGTTCTTTAAGGGTATATTTTGTACCTTCGGGAATGTTTTCAAATACTCTGTTCGCACCGTTAGCCAAAGTAAATGTATATACACTGCCATATTCAAGCACTTCATTATCTTCTATATCTCCATCATTATCCAAGTCTGTTTTTACTTTCTTGCCGTTGGTTGTGGTAGCAGCTGTGAATGTTATTTCAAAAGTAAACGGCTTGTTTGCATACTGGGGATTTCCAACAACGCTCTTGCTGACTGTTAATGTATCTGTCGGTGCATAGCTGTTGACAAAAAGGGATTTCGGCTGTTTTTCATTTTCGCCGTCTTTTCTCAATACAACATTCTTTACTTCACCATTGTCATTGGAAAGTACAAGATTTCCGTTTGCATCTTCTTCAATGGTAAATTCAAGATGATACACAGCCGAATCATATTCTACATCTGCATTAGCGCCTGCAATTTCTGTGATTTTGTACTTGTAAACACCGCCTATTGGAAATTCACCGCTCAAACCATTCAAAGTGTATGTACCGATAACAGCCGTCTTTTCATTGTTTTCCGTCATATCGCCCGTTGCTACCGTTACTGTACCAAATGTATCTCCATCTTCATGTGTACCGAGAACAGGAGCTTTATAATCATTCGGATTTGTTGTAAGATAATTTGCCGACTCTGACGGGGTAAGGCTTTCAAATTCAATCTGGAATGTGAAAGTTTCGTCAAGAGTGACATTGTGATCTTTGTTCAGCTGTTTTTCAATGTTTATTGCAGGCAGGCTGACTGTTTTTTCACCTGCTGCCGCTGTATTCTTTGTATATTTAGCGTACAAATGGGTGTCAGCAGTAATTGCAGTATCTTCAAAATCAAATGCTGTATTTTCACCCTCTTTATACCAGTAGTCAAAGGTATAACCTGATTTTTCAGGATTGGCAATAGCTGTTGCCTTTCCGTTATTGGCTACAACCTGTACTGTATTCGGACTGCCGTTATCGGGATAGAATGTAACCTCATAGTCGAAATCTTCACGGAATGTTACCGTAACCGTACTATCTTCAATGTTTAAGTGCGTTTCATTATTTCCATTCAAAAGAGCCGCTGTTTCAAACTCATAGGTAAAAGTATAATCTATCTGCTGTGCAAAAGTATTTGTCAGTTTGTAATAAAACGATACTATCGTTTCGTCTGTTTCAAAAGTATCCGTCTGCTTTCCGGTCAAAGCTAACGAGCTATTGTCACTGTTATATTCAGCTGTCAATGCTGTAATGGCAGACTGGGAAACATCATTGCCATTTCCGAAAGTCGTTTTACTGTCAACCCCAAGCTTAATATCCATACCGCCTATCGAATCATCAGATGTATACGCTCTTTTCATATCAACTACGATATACTCACCGGACTTTCTTGCTTCAAACTTTAAGTCCAAATCAGCAACCGCTGTTTCACCTGTTGCCGTAACACTTGTGATAGGTTTAGCGGAAGTAGCGTATACAGGCAATGATGAAATCATACCAAGCATACCCACCGTCATAGCTGCAGACATCAAAACTGCTGTACCTTTTTCCAAAACTTTCTTACTTGCCATTAAAAATATCTCCTTTTTCTTATTTTATTTGATTTTTGCGTAAATATCCACACAGATATTCACATCAAAATAAATCACTTTTTAATATCCCATTCTACTACAAAAGTTCCTACTTTATAGCGTGAAATTTTTGTGGAATCCAAACTGTTTATTTTTTTATTTGCGTCAATGTCACCAATGAAAAGTGATGCTGAATTGTCAATTTCAAAATTTCCAACTTTATAGCGTGAAACTTTTGTAGAATCCAAACTGTTCACTTTTCCGTTAAGGTCAAAGTCACCTTTGAATCCCACTGCAAGTGTTATATCACTGTCAACAACATTGAGTGTGTACTGATATGTACCATCATTAAGAGGTGTACAGTACATACGGGTATATGTTCCTTCACCGTTATCTATGCCCAATGCAAGCGCCTGACTTGCCTTGACAGTAAATTTGACCTCACCAAGATAATAATTTCCCGATTGAAGATTTGTGTAAATAACCTTGTTTTTAGTATAATCGGTAATTGTCACTTTATATCTTGCAACTTCATCAAATTGTGCCGTGAAAATCATATCTTCTGTTATAAAAGTATCTTCAGACAAGTTTTTCCATGTACCATTAAATAAATAGTAACAATGATGATCTGACGGTTCGGATTTTGTCGGAGCTTCGCCATGATATACAGGCTTTATCCCGTAAGCAACAGTTTCCTGTTTTATAACATTGCCGTCACCATTAAGCCATGTCACAGTATAACTGTTTGTACCGTTACTGTATGTTGCCCTGTATGAAATGTCCCCTGTCACTTCCGAAACATTAGGTGTCCAACCTGCAAATGTATAATTGAACTCACTTGTACTCTCCTTTTCGGGAGTGTCACCGTCATAAGTCGGCATTGTGCCGTAAGATACATTTTCATCTGTTTCAAGTACAGTTCCATCTTCATCTATCCACGATACTGTATATGTATTCAAAGATGAAGAATATGTTGCCGTATAAGTGGCTTCGCCTGTTACAGCTACGATTTCCTTGTCCCAACCAATGAATGTATAGGTATACTGTGAAGTGGCTGTTTTGGTCGGTGTTTCACCTGTATAAGCAGGTGTTTCTCCATAGGCTACTTCACTTGACTGCAATTCTGTTCCATCGTAATTTACAAATTTTACTGTATACTGATTTGTTGTTGAAGAATATGTTGCCGTATAAGTGGCTTCGCCTGTTACA